>JANPAY010000132.1:0-6923 GCA_031430155.1 Comamonadaceae bacterium | reverse complement strand
GATCACATCAGGCGCGTATTGCCTCTGCTGCAAGCCACGCTGGATAAGGCTTGCAGGCCAGTGTCTAGCGTAGATGTGGTGGCGTTTACGCAAGGGCCAGGACTTGCTGGGGCGCTTTTGGTGGGGGCGGGCGCAGCCGTTGCGCTGGCAGCGGCGCTCGATAAACCCGTGCTAGGCATCCATCATCTAGAAGGTCATTTGCTCAGTCCTTTTTTAAGCGCCGACCCGCCTGAATTCCCGTTTATTGCGCTCTTGGTCTCCGGTGGGCACACACAGCTGATGCAAGTCGATCGCGTGGGCAGCTACACCACTTTGGGCGAAACCATTGACGACGCGGCAGGCGAAGCGTTTGATAAGTCCGCCAAACTGCTGGGTCTCGACTACCCCGGCGGGCCTATGCTGGCAAAGCTGGCAGAGCAAGGCGACCCCACCGCTTACAAGCTGCCGCGTCCGTTGCTTCATAGCGGCAATCTTGATTTTTCGTTTGCGGGATTAAAAACGGCGGTGCTGACGCAAGTGAAAAAGGTTAAGGATGCGAACCACTTGGACGGTACAGGTGCTCTCACAGAGAAGCAAATCGTCAATCTAGCCGCCAGTACACAGGCCGCGATTGTGGAGTGCTTGGTCAAAAAATCACTGGCAGCCCTTGCTGGATCGGGTCTCAAGCGGCTGGTGGTGGCAGGCGGCGTGGGTGCGAATCAGCACTTGCGGGAGAGCTTGAACCTAGAGTGCGCCAAACGCGGCATCCGCGTTCACTACCCCGAGTTACGGCTTTGCACCGATAACGGCGCCATGATTGCGCTAGCGGCAGCACTCAGAATTCAAGCTGGCGTGGCCGTACCCACTAAAGACTATTCCTTTGCCGTCAAACCGCGATGGGGTTTGTAGATCAACCCTGTCGACAGCGCCGTCCCCACTAACACCACCGCGCCGCAAAACAACATCCAAAGCGTGATGTGCTCATCTAAAAACAGCATCCCATATAAAAGCGCGAACACCGTAATGAGATAAGTGACGCTGAATGTGCGGATCATGTCCACGCGCTGCATCAATTCAAAGTACAACATGAAAGCGATGGCACTGCATGCAACGCCAGCCACGGCGATCGCGCCCCAGGCTTTGAGGCTGGGCGCTGCCGTCGGCCAAGTCAATGCGCTTGGCACGGCCAGCCATAGCGTTGCGCCTAGCATCGTGCCACCCGCAATCACCCATGGGTGAAGGTGGGGCATGCGTTCTTTAATGACATTACCCGACGCGGCGTAGCATAGCGTAGCCAACAAACACGCCAGCACCGACAAAATGGACAAGCCCATCTCGTCGCCTTTGAGTGCCGCTTGTCCGCCTGCCAACAAAACAACGCCCATAAATCCAATCACAATGCCGACGACGCGCCAAGCCGTCAGGCGCTGTCCCAGCCAAAGCCATGCCACAAGGGCCGCAAACATAGGGGATGTCGCATTCAAAATAGCCGATAGGCCAGTGGTGATGTGCAAAACGGCAAACGCAAAGCAAGCAAACGGAATGGCCGAGGTAAATAGGCTGATACCGAGGATGGACTTCCAATTTGCTAGCATTTGCCCAAGCAGACCGCGCCATGCCAAGATGGGTAGCATCACCGCTGCGCCAATGCCCATGCGCAAGCACGCGCTTAGCAGTGCACCAAACTCTTCTGCGGCGACTCGCATAAATAAGAAGGAACTCCCCCAAATGGCGGCAATGAGGACAAAAAGTAGCAGCCAAGGCTTGGACGCGGTAGTGTTTGAATGGGGCATACGTTAACTGTAACGGGCTAATCTCAAGCGGGCGGCTAGAATCGGTCACCCAAGTCTTAAGCATAGGGGCCGTTAGCTCAGTTGGTTAGAGCAGAGGACTCATAATCCTTTGGTCGTAGGTTCAAGTCCTACACGGCCCACCACCCCTGCTTTCCACGATTCGGTGTTGCAGCTTTGCCACAAAAAGTGGCTTCTCGCATGATTTTGTCGGGTTAAAGCGCCAATTCCTTTGCAAAAACAAGCGGCTTCCCGTCTAATACACCTAGCTTCCAGTTTTCGGGAAGTCAGTTTGGCGAGAAATCAATTCTGATTTCCGTTTCTTTTTTTATTTTTGGAGTAATTTCTCATGAAAAAAACCCTCATTGCAGTTGCAGCTCTAGTTGCTACTGGTGCTTTTGCGCAATCTACCGTCACTATCGACGGCGTGGTTGACGCTGGTTACGTGTCGTATGACATGAAAGGCACTAAAACATCTGGTGTCGATCGTAACTTGACAGCGACTTCTGGCATCAACTTCCGCGTGTCTTCTGACCTCGGCGGCGGCTTGAAAGCTACATGGCGCTCAGAGACTAACTTCTCGCCAGTGAACAACGACGTGAATACAGGCGTAACTAGCAACGCAGTTGGTGCAGCAGGTGGCGTCGGTGCTGGTACATCTGGCTTGACCAACGGCGGCGCTAGCGCATTTGGTAACGGCGAGCAACAGCTTGCTTTGAGCGGTAGCTACGGTGCAGTGGCTTTTGGTGCGATTAACAATACCGCATTGACTGCTAACGGCTACGCACAGCCATTTGGCACCGCTATCGGTTCTGGCTTCCGTGCAACTTCTGGCGCTATTTTGACCAACGGTGTCCGTAACAACAACACGTTGCAATTGACATCGCCAGTGTTTGCTGGTGGTTTCAAAGTGAACTTTATCGCCCGCAAAGCACAAACGAGCTCTTCAGCGCTGAACAACTCCACTTTCAACGCGTCTTTGGGTGCTCAGCAACAAGCTAGCGTCAACAGCATCGCTGCTTTGTACAACGCAGGTCCTATCAACGTCGTGCTAACACGTGACGTTGAAGATGCTACCAATGTAAACGGTACGACTGCTGGTACGGGTGCTGCTGCTGCTGGTAACCGCAATACCTACACTGCCTTGGCTGGTAACTACAACTTTGGCGCTGCAACTGTGTTCGCTGGTTGGCAACAACAAAGAGCTGTGTCGGTTGCCGGTGCAATCGCCAGTGACCGTGGAACAACCTCTTTGGGCGTGAAATACGACATGGGTGTAAACACATTCATGGCTTCAGTTCAACGCGCTAACGTTAACGTTGCAGCTGCTGGACAAGTCGCTGGTCAATCCTCTAGCTTGCTAGGTTTGGGCTATGAGTATGCTTTGTCTAAGACAACTGCTTTGACAGCACGCTATGAGCGTATTGGTGACACTGCTGGTGTTGCAGCTACCACTGGTTACACTGCTGGTACAACTCCTGACCGTACACGTATGGGTGTTGGCCTGCGCGTTGGTTTCTAATCGATTGCGAGAGTTATCTCTCGCTTTTGGTTGAAAGCTACAAGCTTAAAAAACCGTTCCAAGAGAAATCTTGGAGCGGTTTTTTTATTTGCCTGCATGATTGGTATTTGCTATACTGAAAATCTATGCAAAGTAAAGATGAAATCAAAGAGGAATTGGGTTGGTTGAAGGTGATTTTTGGCGTGCTGCTGGTCGCAGTTGTTTCGATGCTGGGTTGGTTGGCCCTGGACAGAGTCTTCTTGTTTTAAGGAAATTATCATGAATGTCCTTTTCGTTTATTTTGGTGCTTTTGTATTTATTGGACTTATGTATTTAATGTTGCGCAACGTGATTGCTGGGCGGCATGGCGAGCCTCTTTAAGTAGCCTTCTCAAAATTCTAAAAACCGTTCCAAGAGAAATCTTGGAGCGGTTTTTTTATGGCTTGTTAAAATCAGCGCTTCTCTTCATTTCACTTCACGATTAGGATTTTTATGGCTCTCGTCTCTATGCGCCAGTTGCTCGATCACGCGGCTGAGCACCAATACGGCATTCCAGCTTTTAACGTGAACAACTTAGAGCAAGTGCAAGCGGTGATGCAGGCGGCGGACGAAGTAGGTGCTCCTGTGATTTTGCAAGCCAGCGCAGGCGCACGTAAATACGCAGGCGAGGCGTTTATCAAGCATTTAATCTCGGCTGCTGTTGAGATGTACCCGCATATTCCACTGGTGATGCACCAAGACCACGGGCAAAACCCCGCCGTGTGCCAAGGCGCGATTGACCTTGGATTTAGCTCGGTGATGATGGATGGCTCTCTAGAGGCGGATGGCAAAACGATTGCCAGCTATGAGTACAACGTCGATGTCACCCGCAAGGTCGTCGATATGGCGCACAAGCTTGGCGTGACTGTAGAGGGCGAACTGGGCTGCCTCGGCTCGCTAGAGACCATGAAGGGCGATAAAGAAGACGGTCACGGTACGGACGCTACCATGACGCGCGAGCAACTCTTGACCGATCCCGAGCAAGCGGCTGATTTTGTGGCTCGCACACAGTTGGATGCGCTTGCCATTGCGATTGGCACGAGTCACGGCGCGTACAAATTTACACGCAAACCCACTGGCGACATTTTGGCAATTGACCGCATCATGGCGATTAATAAGCGCATCCCCAATACGCATCTCGTGATGCACGGCTCCTCCAGCGTGCCGCAAGATTTGCTGGCCACCATTCGCCAATTTGGTGGCAATATGAAAGAAACCTACGGCGTACCCGTGGAAGAGATTCAAAAGGCCATTAAGTTTGGTGTACGAAAAATCAATATCGACACCGACATTCGCTTGGCGATGACAGCCGCCGTGCGTCAGTTCTTGTTTGAAAATCCTGATAAATTTGATGCACGTGAATGGCTCAAACCCGCGCGTGCCGCTGCACAAAAGATTTGCAAGCAGCGCTACATGGAGTTTGGCTGCGAAGGCCAAGGTTCGAAGATCAAAGCCGAGTCGCTTAGCGTGATTGCTGGCAAATACGCGTCGGGCGCACTCTCGCAAACTGTTCAATAAATGATCCACTCCCTTCCCTTCCACTCGCGCGGCAAAGTGCGTGATAACTACGCCGTTGGTGCCGATCGACTTCTGATGGTCGCCTCCGACCGCATCAGCGCGTTTGACGTCGTCTGTGGCGAGCCGATTCCTGGCAAGGGCAAGTTACTCACGCAAATGGCGCTGTTTTGGTTTGAGCAGCTAAAGGACATTTGCCCGAATCATTTGACTGGCGATGACCCGCTGTCAGTGGTGAGCGAATCCGAGCGAGCCGAAGTTGCAAATCGCTCCATGCTGGTTAAGCGTTTAAAGCCATTGCCTGTTGAGGCAGTGGTGCGCGGTTATTTAGTGGGTTCTGGCTGGAGCGAATATCAGCAAAGCCACACGGTGTGTGGCTTGCAGCTTGATTCAGGTTTGCGCAATGGACAAAAATTACCCACTCCCATCTTCACGCCAGCAGCCAAAGCAGCGGTGGGCGAGCACGATGAAAACATTTCGTTTGAAACAGTGATCGCGACCATCGGCGAGCCGCTTGCCCTGCAAATGCGCGAGGTGTCCATCAAGCTCTACGAAGCTGCTAGTCGTATCGCCGCACAGAAAGGCATCATCATTGCCGATACCAAGTTTGAATTTGGACTGGACGAGCAGGGCACATTGACCTTGATGGACGAAGTACTCACGCCCGATAGCTCGCGGTTTTGGCCCGCCGCAGGATACGACGCGGCGTTTGCAGCTGGTAAGAATCCACCTAGCTACGACAAACAATTTTTGCGTGACTGGCTGGAAGGCCAAGTAGCGCTTGGCCTGTGGGGCAAGACCGCCCCCGCGCCTGCATTGCCTGCGGACGTGATTGCTGCGACTGCGGCTAAATACCAAGAGGCACTTGATGTGCTGACAGCATGAGTGAAAAAATACAAATTGATATCCAAGTTGGTATTGTCATGGGCTCCAAAAGCGACTGGGCAACGATGCAACATGCCGCCGCCATTTTGGAAGAGTTTGGTGTAGCGTTTGAGGCCAAGGTCGTCTCGGCGCACCGCATGCCCGACGCTATGTTTGCCTATGCCGAAGGCGCCGCAGGACGTGGCTTGCAGGCCATTATTGCTGGCGCAGGCGGTGCAGCGCACCTGCCTGGCATGTTGGCCGCAAAAACGATTGTTCCTGTGCTGGGCGTGCCCGTGTCCAGTAAGCATTTAAGCGGCCAAGACTCGCTCTATAGCATCGTGCAAATGCCAAAAGGTATTCCTGTGGCAACGTTTGCGATTGGCGACGCGGGCGCCGCCAACGCGGCGCTGTTTGCTGTGGCAATGCTGGCAAGGTCAAATAAGGCGCTTGCTAAAAAATTGACGATGTTTAGAGCCAAACAAACCAAAATTGCGGCGGAGTCGGTTTGTGAATAAATCAAAAGCGCTGGGTGCGGGCCGTGCAAAAACGTTGGGCGTATTAGGCAACGGGCAATTGGGACGCATGTTCGCACAAGCCGCGCAGCAGCTCGGATTTAAGGTCATTGTGTTTGACCCTGAGGCGCAAAAAAATGGTGCCCTTAGTCCTGCGGCGCAAGTGAGCGATTCTTTTTTTAATGCCGACTTTTCGGACACAAAAGCATTGCAAGTGTTGGCGGATGAGTGTTTTGCCGTCACGACAGAATTTGAAAACGTCAGCGCCGATGCACTGGCGTATTTAGCTAAACCAAGTTGCGGTGTTTTTGTTGCACCTAAAGCGGCTGCAGTGGGTATTGCACAGAACCGCGTGTTAGAGAAAAAGCACTTTGAGGCTTGCGGTGTGCCCATTGCACCTTATGTGGTGATTGACTCGCAGCAACAGCTTAGCAGCGTACCCAGTGACTTTTACCCTGCTATTTTGAAGACTGCTCGCATGGGCTACGACGGCAAGGGGCAGGTCATGGTCAAAAGTGCTGCTGAGCTACGCGCAGCATGGAGTGGGCTCTCAAAGGTCACCTGCGTACTAGAGCAGCGCGTGGCGCTGGCGTCTGAGTGTTCGGTTTTGCTAGCAAGGCAAATCGGGGCGGACGGCAAAGCTAACATGATTCATTGGCCTGTGCAGCGCAATGTCCATGTGGGCGGTATTTTGGCTACGACCGAAGTGGCAAGCAAGGC
>JANPAY010000131.1:0-3091 GCA_031430155.1 Comamonadaceae bacterium | reverse complement strand
GGATCCGCTTTGGCAGCTTTAATGAAGTCGGCAAAGTTTTTGATCGGGCTATTGGTAGGCACAACCAAAATATCGGGCGTGTAGTGAAACCAAAACACGGGTGCAATATCTGTTGTCTTGTATTGCACTTGGCCTTCCAACGGTTGGAAGACGATATGCGGCAAATTAACGCCCACCACGTTTAAACCATCGGCTGGCAACTGATTGAGTTGTCCCCACATCAAACCGCCGCCTGCGCCCGCCTTGTATTGAATAACGGTGTCGATAGCCGAGCATTTCTTCTTCAAAACAATTTGCTGATGCCGCGCCGACAAGTCGGATTCGCCACCTGGTGGGAAGGCTTGGTAGTACAGCACATTTTTTTCAGGGCAGCTCTGCGCTAGGCCAAGAGTGGCATGGCTTGCGAGCCATCCAATAGCAAGAATTGACAGTAGTTTTTTCATCTCGTCGTCTCCTTAAAAATTAAAATTTATAGTTTTGCAATCACAGCCTGCGTCACCTGATCCATCGTTGCCTTGCCGCCCAAGTCACCCGTATGAAGTGACGTGTCCGCTGTCACCGATTCAATCACAGCCATCAAGCGTTTCGCTGCCTCGGGTTCACCTAGGTGATCAAGCATCATCACGCAACTCCAAAACGTACCGATGGGATTGGCAAGCCCCTTGCCCATGATGTCAAACGCCGAGCCATGAATCGGCTCAAACATAGAAGGAAAGCGGCGCGACGGATCGATATTGGCTGTGGGCGCAATGCCCAAACTGCCCGCCAGCGCAGCCGCTAAATCAGAGAGCACATCGGCATGTAGGTTGGTCGCCACCACGGTATCAATCGTGCGCGGCTTGTTCACCATCCGTGCCGTCATGGCGTCCACCAATTCTTTGTCCCACTTCACATCAGGGAAATCTTTAGACACTTCCACGGCAATCTCGTCCCACATCACCATCGCGTGACGCTGGGCATTGGATTTAGTCACCACGGTGAGCTGCTTGCGCGGTCGCGACCTAGCTAGTTCAAACGCATAGCGAATCACGCGTTCAACACCTACGCGCGTCATCATGCTCACGTCCGTGGCGACCTCAATCGCATGACCTTGATGCACACGGCCACCCACGCCAGCGTACTCGCCCTCGGAGTTTTCGCGCACGATCACCCAATCCAAATCCGCAGGGGCGCAGCGCTTCAGCGGTGCATCAATCCCAGGCAAGATGCGCGTTGGGCGCACATTGGCGTACTGGTCAAAACCTTGGCAAATCTTCAGGCGCAAACCCCACAGCGTGATGTGATCGGGGATATGCGGGTCGCCAGCCGAACCAAACAAAATCGCGTCTTTGTCTTTGATGAGATCGTTGCCGTTTTTAGGCATCATCTCGCCGTGCGCACGATACCAATCGCCGCCCCAGCCGAAACTTTCAAACTCAAAATTAAATTTCCCAAATTTGGCCGCCAAGGCACGCAGGACGGCCTCTCCAGCAGGGACAACTTCTTTGCCAATACCGTCTCCGGGGATGCAGGCGATTTTGTAGGTTTTCATTTTTTGGCTTTCTCGTTAGTTAAATAGAAATCAAAATGTATCTAAAGTTTTTCTCAATTTTTAGAAATAAATGAAAATCATTGTTAACTTAAAATTAACAATCATGTACATCAATTCGAACAGCCCAACCATTGCACCAGCTGATCTTCAATTTTTTGCTGTCGTTGCGGCCAACCCCAGCCTCAGCAGTGCTGCCCGCGAGCTGGCCTTAAGCACTGCCGCCGTCAGCAAACGCCTATCCAGCATGGAAGCACGACTCGGCACGGCGCTCTTCAATCGAACCACGCGCAGGATGAGTCTGACGGAAGAAGGAGCGGCGTTTCACATTCAAATCAAACGTATCTTGGCCGACCTAGCGGGGCTTGCACAAACGTTCAACAAGTTAGGCAGCGCTCCTAGCGGCTTACTCCGCGTCAACGCGACCTTAGGTTTTGGGCGCTCGCATATTGCGCCGCTGATATCCACCTTTGCGCACCAGCACAAAAACATTGAAGTGCGACTGCAACTATCGGTTAATCCTCCTCCCATTTCAGAAGATGCGTTTGATGTTTGCATTCGTTTTGGCGAGCCACCAGATAGCCGAGTTATCGCCAAGCGCTTGGCAGCCAATCAGCGCTTGCTGGTGGCATCGCCTGCTTATCTCAAACGTCATGGAACGCCGCAGTCGCCAATTGACCTCAACAAACACAGTTGCATCGGCATCCGTCAAGGCGAAGAGGCTTACGGCGTATGGCGCCTGGTGAATCGGAAAACGCCCAATGCAAAAGCCGAAGTCATCAAAACACGCGGATCGCTATCTACGAACGACGGCGAGATCGCTGTGAATTGGGCGCTGGATGGACACGGCATCTTGATGCGCGCCCAGTGGGACATTGATCGCTATTTAAAAAGCGGACGCCTCGTTCAAGTGCTACCCGATTGGCAAACCCCGCCAGCGGATATTTATGCCGTTTACCCTGAACGCCACGCCAACACAGCGCGGGTGAAGGTGTTTGTGGAGTGGCTAGCAGAGCACCTGAGACCAGCCGTGACAAAATCACTGATAAGGAGCTCCTAATCATGGCAAAACTGCAAAGTAGCGAAATCGAACACTACCAACGCGAAGGCTGGGTGATTCCAGAGTTTCGCCTACCCACGGCGCAAGTGAGCAGCATGGTGGACGCCCTCAACGAACTCATCCGCCGCAACCCCAATGTGCGTCCTGAAAAATTAGTCTCTGCCCATGTGGAACGCAGCGGCAACCAAGACAACGGCGAAGGTGTGCGCGGTGTGGCAGACTTTTTGGCGCTTGCTAAAAACCCCGACATTGTTGAGCTGGTGAGCGGCGTGATTGGAAACGATGTGATTCTGTGGGGCGCTCACGTGTTTTGCAAGCCCGCAGGCGATGGATTTGAAACGCCTTGGCATCAAGACGGGCACTACTGGCCGATTCGCCCACTCGCCACTTGTACCGTGTGGGTCGCTCTGGAAGAGTCAAGTATTGAAAACGGTTGCTTGCGCGTGATACCCCAGTCTCACGCCAACAAACAATTGCACGAACACCTGCACGAAGATCGCCAA
>JANPAY010000130.1:0-11569 GCA_031430155.1 Comamonadaceae bacterium | reverse complement strand
AAACTCGCTATCCACCGTGGTGACGGCGGCTTCGGCTTCCTCTTCCGCGTCCTCTTCGCTGGCCGATGCGCTGGAGACGTTATCGGCAAACAAGGTCTCTGCATCAGGCGTGGTTTCGTACACGGCCACGCTCATGTCGTTCAGCAAAGAGAACACCACGTCTAGCGTTTCGGCATCCACCAACTTGTCGGGCAAATGGTCTTTGATTTCAGGGTGCGTTAAATAGCCCCGTGTTTTACCCAGCTTAATCAGTGATTTCAGGCGCGAGCGGCGCTTGGCTAAATCTTCTTCAGACAGAACCGTGTCATCCAAGCCAAACTCTTTCATCAAGGCGCGTTCTTTCGCCTTGGATAGCTTCATACGAAGCGGTTTGACCTTTTCGGCTGTTTCGCCTGCAACAACGATCGGTTCGCCTTCTAATTCGTCTTCAATGTCGAGTACCACATCGTCGCCATCAGCGGCTTTGCCCTTTTTGCCGCCTTTGACTGCTTTGGCAGGCTTAACGGGCTTTGCAGCTTTGGCGGGTTTTGTCGTTACTTTTGGAGTTGCTTTTTTTGCGGCTACTGGAGCAGGTTTAGCGGTTTTGGTGGTTTTTTTAACCGCGACTGGGGCGGTAATTTTTTTAGCTGGCATGGTGCACTTTTTTGGAGAAAAGTGGATTATACCAAAGGGGATGCTTGTCTGAGGAGTAAACGTTTGGTTTTGAGGGCTTCGTAGCGTGCCCGCAGGCCAATGTTTTCGGGGCTTTGTACGAATAATTGCAAAACTTCTTGCTCTTCCATTTTTAAGCGTTCCGCCAGCTCGGAATTTAAGATTGTTCGCAGTTCTTGCGCATTAAATTCACCGCCCGTTGCGGTGTTTGCGTCCATTTGTTTAGACGCAAAGCTTGCAAATGACTCGCCTTGCAAAGCGTTGGATAGCGCAGCCCAGTTTTGCGCGCCGTACTCCATAAATTGATGGTCTAACCATGTAAATACTTCGCCGTGCGGCGCAGGCAAATCGCACAGCAAATGATGCTCTTCACTAGACAGGCTGCCCCACGCTGCGTTATCGGTCAGTAGCATGCGGAGCGCTTGGTCGGCGCGGCTGACGGGCATGGTGCGCGGGGCGCTGCCTGCGCCAAAGCGCGGCATCATGCCTGCCTCGCGTTTGCGCTGCGCGGCGGCAAATTTCGATTCGAATTTAGGCTCAAACGTAGTCCGTTGATTGCTCGACTTTTGAGAAGGCGCGCGCGCTTCCCCTTGGCTACGCTTTGGCGCTTGCTCGGCTTTTGCCTGCCACAGCTCGATCAACTCGTGATTGCCAATTTGTACACCCGCAGCAATGTCCGATAGCAACTGTCGCTTCAAAGCCCCGTCTGGCAAGGGCATCCACAGCGGCATGGCCTGTGTGCTCATTTTGGCGCGGCCTTCGGCGGAGGCGAGATCGCAATTTTCGGATGCCACTTCGATCAAAAAGCGCGATAAGGGTTTGGCATTGAGCACGTATTTTTCAAAGGCTTCTGCCCCGTGTTCGCGGATAAAACTATCGGGGTCGTGCTCTTCGGGCAAAAATAAAAATTTGACCGAGCGCGTATCGGTGGCGTAGGGCACAGCCGCCGCTAGCGCTTTGTGCGCAGCCCGAACGCCCGCCTTGTCGCCATCAAAACTAAAGATCACGCTGTCGGTGGCGCGGAACAGCTTTTGCACGTGGTCTGCGGTGCACGCGGTGCCGAGCGTCGCCACCGCGTTACCAAAGCCCCACTGCGCCAACGCCACTACGTCCATGTAGCCCTCGGTGACTAGGCAATAGCCTTTATCGCGAATGGCGGTGCGGCCTTCAAATAGGCCATAGAGTTCGCGACCTTTGCTAAACACAGGCGTTTCGGGTGAGTTCAAGTATTTGGGCAAGCTGTTATCCAGCACACGCCCGCCAAAGCCAATGCACTCGCCTTTGACATTTCGGATGGGAAACGTCACGCGGTCACGGAAACGGTCGTAGCGCTTCACTTCAACCGTGCGCCCCTCTGCCTCACCCTCTTTTTGGTCATCCGTGTTTTCAATGACTAGGCCCGATTCCACGAGCAGCGGATCGGCGTAGTCAGGGAACACATTAGCCAGCGTGCGCCAGCCTTCAGGCGCGTAGCCTAGGCCAAATGCTTTGGCGATTTCGCCTGATAGTCCGCGGCCTTTGAAATAATTTTTAGCGGTCTCACTGCCTCGAAGCGCCATCTGATAAGCCTTGGCAGCACGTTCCAGCACATCCGATAGCGTGACTTGCTTGGCTTTGGTGGCTGCTGCGCGAGCGCGGTCTTGTGGGCTGGCTTGCTCTTCGGGCACAACAAGGCCAAACTGCCCTGCGAGGTCATGCACCGCTTCAACAAACGTCGCGCCCGTGTGCTCCATCAAAAAGCCAATGGCATTGCCGCTTTTGCCGCAGCCAAAGCAGTGAAAAAATTGCTTGGTTGGACTGACAGAAAACGAGGGCGACTTCTCGCCATGAAACGGGCACAGCCCCATGTAATTTACGCCGCCCTTTTTAAGCGTGACGTGTCTCCCCACCACATCGACCACGTCAGCGCGGTTCAGTAGCTCTTGGATGAAAGTTTGGGGGATGGACATGTGGCGTGTAAGTGTATCTAGCTCAAGTCATTTAGTTTCAGCCAGCAGTTGGATCAAGAGTGGATGTAAAACTTTTCGGGCTGTATAAATTAAATGGAATTGCTCTTCAACTTCAAAGAAATCGGCTACTTTGTGTAATCCATGTGTTTTTTTAAGTGTTTCTTCTAGCGCGTCTGGTGCTGGGAAAACTCCCATACCTTCTGCCCCAAACGTTGCCAGCAAGGCGCTGTCCTCAAACTCTCCGACAATCCTTGGAATAATGTGTTCCAGTTCTAGCCAGTGGTCAATTTTTAAACGCGAGGCAGAGTGCGAGGTAGGCAGTAGCATGGGCACACTATTCAAGCTTTGTGGAAAGTCGCGTGAAACTGCGCTAACTAGACTGGGTGGTGAATACCAAGCCAATGGGTTGCTAGCTAACAAGTGACTGGTGATCCGAAGTTCAGGCTGTGGTGTTGCTGGGCGGTCAGATAAAACCAAATCTAATTTATGCATTGCAAGCTCTCCTAGCAATTGCTCGAACTCACCCTCGTGGCATAAAAGCCTTAAGTGAGGTTGACTCAGAATGGGAGCTAGGACGCTATGCACAGCCATTTTTGCTATGCCATCTGAGATCCCCACGTTTAGTCGAATGATCTTGCCGCTAACTGCCTCGCGTACTTGATCTGGTAGCTTTCCACCTAATGCGAAAATCAGATCTGCCTCTCGCATAGCTGCAACACCCGCTTGCGTCAAAACCAAATTTCGTCCTTGAGCCTTCAGTAGCGTAACGCCTAAATCTTTTTCAAGCGTGCGGACTTGTGTGCTGATAGTGGGAAGTGCAATGCCCAGATGGTTCGCAGCTTTAGCCATTCCACCTTCCTTGGCAACAACCCAAAAGTAAAAAAGATGTTTGTAATTAAAGCTTTGATGCATGATGGCTGGGGTTTAATATTAGATTTTTTCTAATTATTACTTAATAAATAGTATGCTTTTATGATCTGATTATAGCTCTACAGTCAAGGGGTAAGGTGTTTAAAACTACAAAAGAAAGGCTCAATAAGCTATGTCCCTCCCCGATGAATCCATCAAACGTCAATTCAAGATTTTTATTGGACCTCTCGCTTTATCGTTGGCTTGCTTTGCTGTTGCGGCACAAGATGCTCAAACTAAGCCTCTTTCAGTCGACGAAGTCGTTGGCATAGTTTTGAAGCATAACGCTTCACTTAAGGCTACACAAAATAGCTTGGATGTCGCAACCGCTGCAATCAAAACAGCAGGTGCAATGCCCAATCCGCGCCTAGAGACGATGTCGGGTAGCAATCGAACTTTACAGCCCAACGTGCTTGGCGGCTCTGTCGTCGGGATGGGCTTTTCCCAATTGATTGAGAACCCAAGCTTGCGCCGAGCCAGGCTTGAAAGTGCAGGTTATGGCAGGGATTCTTCAGCTCAAACGCTAGCAATCAACATCAATGAATTAGCTACCCAGGTTCGCGCAAAAGCGTACGAGCATTTATTGCGCAAAGAGGAGGAAAAGGCTGCTTTTGATGCGCTGACTTTACTAGAGCAAATTCGACTCAGAGTGAAGTTGCGCGTTGATAGCGGGGAAGCCGCAAGATATGAAATGATTAAGGCAGATGCTGAGGTCATAAATGCGCGCCAAAAATATCATACAGCTACGCTTCTTATTGAGCAAAGTGTCTTGGCGTTAAATCGCTATGCCGCAGGTCAACTACCTGCCAAATGGACGCTTCTTGAAAGCTTAACTGACCCGATTGATACGCCGAGTTTGTCCGCGACACTCAGCCTTGCATTGACTAATAATCCGGAGTTGAAATTGTTGCAATCTGAGGTAAATCGTCGTCAAGCTAGGCTAAGTGAGTCTAAGCATGCACGTTGGCCTGGCGTTGAAATGCGCTACACGCAAGTTCGTGACCCAGAGATAAGACAAAACGCGTTGATGGCCTCAATTCAAATCCCGCTGTTTGATCAACGGGCAGGACCTATAGCTGAAGCGGTGGCGGAGCTTAGTCGCGCAAATGTTCAATTGGAAGGCCGCAAGATTGATCTAGAGCAACAAATTAATTTGTCATGGAAAGGTTTGCAAATTGCTCGAATTCGGGTCAGCGCTCTTAGTACCGGCGCAGTCATAGAGGCCCAAGCCGCACTCAAAGTGGCGGAGGCGGCCTATCGTTTTGGTGAGCGTGGCATTTTGGATGTACTGGATGCCCAGCGTGTTCTACGAAACGTCAATGCCGACTTGCTCGACGCAAGATACCAGTATCAACTTGCCAAAATCGAGTTGCATTTTCTGTCTGGATCAGACGGCACGCGTTCAACGACAACTCTTTAAAGAATCAAAACCATGAAACAAAATAAATTACGTTATACAAAACGTTCCGCAGTGTTAGGCCTCACTTTTTGGAGCTTGGTAGCGTTTCTAACCCTTATCTTGATGGCTTGCTCTAAAGAGCCTGTTGCAGACAAAAAGATTGCTCTAGCACCTGTGGCGGTTGTAGATCCGATGGCTGTAACTACCACTGCTGAGATGGCAAGCAGCTTTAAGGTTGAGGCACTTAAAAATGCTGAATTAACGCTCAGTCAAGAGATCTCGGGTCGAATTGATACAAATGAGCGATTGTTGACCCGAATCGGTGCTGCAGTCACGGGTCGAGTCACTGATTTGTATGCAGAGGTTGGCGATAGCGTTAGGTTGGGCCAAACCTTAGCGCGAGTGACCAGTCCAGAGCTAACGACTGCACAACTCAGCTACCTTAAGGCAAGTTCAAACACTGAGCTTGCTCAGCGTGCAGTCGAGCGGGCCAAGCAGCTCATACAAGCTGACGTTATTGGCTCGGCTGAATTGTTGCGCCGTGAATCTGAACTGGCAATTGCAAAGGCCGAAACACGTGCAGCTACGGATCATTTGCGCTTAATGGGCATTCCAAGCGATAGCATTACAAAATTGCGAGATCAAGGAAGCCTTCAGCCACATGCTAACGTGATTGCCACGCAGTCGGGGGTCGTGACAGAACGCAAGGTGAGTCAAGGCCAGGTGACTCAACCTGGCGAGCAGCTATTTACAGTTGCCGATCTGTCCAGCGTATGGGTCATTGGAGCTTTGCCTGAGCAAGCGGCAAGAAGCGTACAAAAAGGACAGAAAATTGAAATTACAGTCCCTGCCCTTGGTGACCAGATTATCATGGGTAGAGTGGTTTTTGTCAGTGACACGATTTCACCCGAAACTCGCTCGGTCACGATACGAACCCAGGTTGAAAATCCCAAGCGGGATTTAAAGCCTCAAATGTTGGCTACTTTACGTATCGCTAGCTCACCAGTCAGCACCTTGGCAGTTCCTCTAGCTGCTGTGGTGCGGGAGTCTGATAAGGATCACGTATTTATTCAAACGGGCCCTACAAGTTATCTGCTCAAAGCCGTTGATCTAGGCCCCGCTTCTAACGGGATGAGGCCTGTGAATAAAGGACTGACGATGGGACAGCTTATTGTGAGCGATGGGGCTTTCCACTTGAATAACGAACGCAAACGCGCCCAATAGGAGTCATGCTGTGTTGAACTCTCTTATTCGTGCTGCGTTATCCCAGCGCTTGTTGGTGGTTGTGTTGTCTTTGGTGCTTTGCGGTTTTGGACTTCGTGAGGCCACTAGGTTGTCGGTTGATGCTTTCCCTGATGTGACCAACGTGCAAGTTCAAGTCGCTACCGAATTTAGTGGACGCTCTCCGGAAGAAATAGAACGATTTGTGACCGTTCCGCTTGAAATAGCCATGACTGGCCTGCCCGGGCTTGTTGAGATGCGTTCGCTCAACAAGAGTGGCTTATCTATCATCACACTCGTATTTACTGACAAGACTGATGTGTACTTTGCACGCCAACTTGTGACAGAGCGATTAATCGAGGTTAGTCAGAGGATGCCTGCAGGTGCCACGCCCGTCTTAGGTCCTTTAAGCACAGGCTTAGGCGAGGTGTATCAATATACCCTCGATCATCCAGATGATGGTCAAAGAGCCTTAAACCCAGACGAGCTAGCACAGCGCCGCATCGTCCAGGATTGGATCGTGAGGCCGCTTTTACGATCCATTCCTGGCGTCGCTGAAATTAATTCTCAAGGTGGCTTTGTCAGGCAGTACCAAGTCTTGGTCAACCCTGAGCGACTCAGGCATTACAACTTATCAGTCCAGCAAATCGTCCAGTCTGTCAGTAGCAACAACGCCAATGCAGGAGGGGGCGTACTTCCACAGGTCACAGAGCAGTATTTGATTCGAGGGGTTGGCCTCATACAAACGGCCGAAGATATTAGCAATATCGTGGTGAAAGAACAATCCGGTGTGCCAGTTTTTGTACGCGATATTGCTGAAGTCAAAATTGGCAGTGAAGTGAGGCAAGGCGCCATTATTAAAGGTGGCTATACCGAAAGTGTCTCGGGCATCGTCATGATGATACGAGCCGGCAATGCTAAAGAGATTGTGACTAGAGTGAAAGCCAAGGTTGAGGAAATCAATACGAAAGGCATGCTACCCGACGGTTTAAAAATTGTCCCCTACTACGACCGCACCGAGCTAGTTGACTCTGCGCTATGGACAGTAGGTAAAGTGTTGATTGAAGGCATCCTTTTGGTAGTCATTGTTCTATTTGTATTTTTGGGCGACGTTCGCTCCAGCTTAATCGTGGTGTCTACTTTAGTGATTACGCCTTTGTCCACTTTCATATTGATGAACAAATATGGCATATCTGCCAATTTGATGTCCTTAGGCGGTCTAGCAATAGCGATTGGTCTGATGGTCGATGCTACGGTGGTGGTGGTCGAAAACGTCTTTCATAGGCTAGGTGAAGCAAAAGCTCAGGGAGTAGCCAAGGTGCGTGTGATCTTGCAAGCAACCATGGAAGTTGCCACACCCACTATTTTTGGTATTGCCGTCATTATTCTTGTGTTTTTGCCTTTGATGACGCTTCAAGGCATCGAGGGTAAGTTGATTACGCCGCTTGCACTGACGATTGCGATATCGCTCGCCATTTCATTAGCCGTATCGCTGATTCTGTCACCCGTGCTATGCGCCTATGTCTTAAAAGGCGGTGCGGATCATGACACAAAAATCATCGCCTTTTTAAAACGTAATTACCTTCGTTTGCTTGATACAGCGCTGGCAAATCAACGCGTAACGATTGCGGTGTCCGTACTCCTCTTAATTGGTTCATTGGCATTGTTTCCATTCTTGGGTAAATCATTTATGCCAACGATGAAGGAAGGTTCGCTAACTCCTCAAATTATTCGCGTACCTAGTATTTCGCTTGATGAATCGATCCGGATAGAAACTGCAGCGATGAAGCAAATTGCCGCTATTGAAGGCGTGAGCATGGTGGTCTCTAAATTGGGGCGAGGTGAGTCACCTGCCGATCCATCTGGACCCAATGAGTCAGGCCCCATTGTCTCGATAGATCGAGAGAAGGGGCGATCGCAAGATGCTATTGATGCAGAGATACGCCAGCGTCTCTCTAATATTCCTGGCGTACAAATTGTGATGTCCCAGCCCATACAAGAGCGAGTTGATGAGATGGTGACTGGCGTTCGCTCTCAAGTGGCCATTAAGGTCTTCGGTGATAACCTTGCAGAACTAAAACAGATATCGGAGCAAGTCGGACGGGTGCTAAAAACAGTGCCAGGGGCAAAAGATATTCGCATCGAACGATTGTCGGGTCAGCAATCGCTCACGATCGAAGTAGATCGAAAAGCAATTGCAAGGTTCGGGATCAATGTTGCTGATGTGCATGCCTTAATTGAAACCGCAATTGGTGGCAAGGAGGTGACTGTTTTATTTGAAGGCGAGCGGCGCTACGGTATCGCAGTTCGTTTCCCTGAGGCCTCACGCAACTCGATAGAGGCGATTCGAAATACGACTTTGCGAACGCCAGACGGTGCCTTAGTACCACTTTACTCATTAGCAAAAATCGAGTTGCAGGATGGGCCAGCCCAGGTGAGCCGCGAGAGTGGCAAGCGGCGCGTGGTAGTAGGGGCCAACGTGGAGGGCAGGGATTTAGGCGGTTTTGTGAGCGAGGTTCAAAGCAAAATAGATAGCCAAATCAAGTTACCCGATGGCTATTTCTTTTCTTACGGCGGACAGTTTGAAAATATGCAGCGGGCGATGGGGACTCTTTCAATCATCATTCCACTGACCATCGTTGCCATTTTCTTTTTACTATTTATGCTGTTCAAGTCGATCAAGCTGGCATCGCTCATCATATTGGTGCTTCCTTTCGCATCTATGGGCGGCGTCATTGCCTTGTTTGTCACCAGGGAATATCTGAGTGTTCCGGCGTCAGTAGGCTTTATTGCACTATGGGGGATTGCCGTGCTCAATGGTGTTGTTTTAGTGACTTGTATTCGAAAATTACGTGAGGACGGTAGAGATATTGCCTCTGCCATTCGTGACGGTTGTGTGATGCGATTTAGACCCGTCATGATGACTGCCACTGTGGCTTTGTTGGGTTTGATCCCCTTTCTCTTCGCCTCGGGGCCGGGCTCTGAAGTACAAAAGCCATTAGCCGTAGTCGTTATCGGTGGCCTGATCTCGTCAACATTGTTAACACTTGTTGTTCTGCCAGCTCTTTATCGCTGGTTTGATGACAAACCGATAGAAGCTTAAACAGGAAAATAATCATGCAAGAAATCCGAGCCGTTATCAGACCTACCAAGCTTGACAGCCTGCAGGATGCTCTTAGGTCGCTGCCTGATTTCCCAGGCATGAGTGTTGCAAAGATCGAGGGCTTTACTGCCCCCAAATTGATGCGCAAACAAAGCGATGCAGAGCAACTACGCGACTACTCTCCCAAATTAATGTTGAGTGTGGTGGCGAGTGACGAGATGAGTCCATTAATTGTTGAGACGATCATTCAAGAGTGTGGAACAGGGCAAACTGGGGACGGACTAGTTTGGACCAGTCAACTTGCCAGTGTCATCAAAATAAAAAATGCAGAGCCCATTCATTCATAGTTTTATCGGCTGGGTATTCCCCCGTTCAACCGCAAACGCAGCGATCAGTTTGACGCTGCTTGCTACATCGCGCACATCCTCCACTCCCATCAGTGTGGTCGTCCAAAGTTTGGGCGTGACCTCTGCCAGCGCATAGCCGCGTTTCTCGCTGTTGAAGTAGTTGATGGCGGGGTTGTCTTGGTAGAACGTGGGCTCACGCTCAGGATGCCAAGTGGTGTGCGAGGTGAGACTTGTGCCGCAAAACTCGGTGGCGATATTCTCGACATTCGCAACGACATTCAAGTGCACATCTCCACTTAAAACGACGGGATGCAGGTTCGGACGTGCTTGCAAGCTCTCCAAGAGCCGCTGACGCGCAAATGGATAACCTGCCCAGCCATCCGTCCAAATACGCGGGTCTTTGGGTTGATTGATTTGCGCGAGCAGCGTGCTTTGCGCAATCACACTCCATAGTCGCCCAGCCATATCCTGTTTGGCATCCAAGGCAAGACCTTCTGTAAGCCATGCTTCTTGTGGCTTGCCGAGCATCGATCTGTTAGGGTCTTGCAGCTCGAGGCACTGCGAGGCAAGCACCATGTTTGAGCCACCACGGTTCGGTCTTGCGCAAACTTGATAGTCGCGATATTGGCGGCAATCGAGCAAGTGAAAGTTTGCCAAATTACCCCATGCCATGCGTTGATTGACACGCACACCGTCGTTTTGTCCAAGTCCTGCAAGACCACGCACCAAGGCGCTCGCGGGCAGGGGCATGTGTTCGTAGAAGGCTTGGTAGGCAGCAGCTCGCTGGGTTAAAAAATCAGCTTGCGGGGTGAGCCCTTCGCTTTGATCGCTGGCGTAATCGTTTTGCACTTCGTGATCGTCCCATGTCACGATCCAAGGGCAGGCACGGTGGACTGCCTGCAAAAGCGGGTCGCTCTTAACCAGTGCATAGCGATCGCGGTAGTCGGCTAGGGTGACTGCCTTGCGCAAGTTGTGACCGCGTACAAAGCTAGGAGGCAAGATTTTTGGGCTGGCGTATTCGTAAATGTAGTCACCCAAAAACACGATGAGATCTGGGTTGTCAGCCGCCATTTGCCGATACGCCGCGTAGTAGCCGTGTTCCCAGCGCTGGCAGGACGCGAAGGCGAAGCGCAGCTTGTCCACTTTAGAGCCGATAGCGGGGGCCGTGCGTGTACGCCCGACATCGCTGATGTGGGCGCTGGCACCACTGCCTATGATGAAGCGATAAAAATACCATCGATCAGCCTGCAAACCACGCAGTTCGGCGTGTACAGCGTGCCCTAGCTGGGGAAGCGCAGTCGCTGTGCCTTGCAGGGCAATGCGTTCAAATTTCTCATCATGAGCGACTTGCCAAGTGACTTCGAGTGCCTTATCGCCAAATCCGAAAACACTATCCGAGACCAGTTTAGTCCACAGCACCACGCCATCGGGCGAGGGCGAGCCGCTGGCAACACTCAGTTTAAATGGATTTTCTTTGTTGCTAGATTGGCTGTAGGCCTTATGCGATATGGCTTGCAGGCCAGCTGCCGCAGTAACTAGTCGAATGAGTTCGCGGCGATTGAGCATGTCAAAAAAGCGTTACTGCGCTGTAATGTTTGCGTCTTTAATCAAAGTTCGATAGGTCGCAAACTCTCGGCTATTGAAGGCTTTGAAGTCGTCGCCATAAAGTGGGATTTGCATACCACCTAAATCACTAATGCGCTTTTGAACGTCGGGTAGAGCGAGGATGCGTTTTAGCTCATCGATCAAAGCTTTGGTTGTTGCATCTGGTGTGCCGCCCGTTACAAATAAGCCATACCAAGTGGTCATATCTAGGTCTTTGATGCCAGACTCCATGAGCGTTGGCGTGTTGGGTAAGACGCTCGCCCGTTGTCCGCTGGTGACGGCAAGCGGACGCAGTTTGCCGCCATTGATTTGCGGCATGGCCGATGAGGTGGTGTCAAACATCATTTGCACCGCACCGCCAATGAGGTCGATGTGCGCTTGGCTT
>JANPAY010000129.1:0-7312 GCA_031430155.1 Comamonadaceae bacterium | reverse complement strand
GGTGCGAGCACCTGAGCTGGATGCGGTAATGGTTGGTAGTACGGATTCAACTTGGGCGCTATCGACAACGCACACGATGACGACTTGGCAAATATCAGGTAAGGCGCTCGCATCGCTGTGAACGATCGCGCCGAGCGGTGTTAAGGCTGCTGTTTTTGCTGTGTCGATGTCAATCACATGCACGGCATAGCCCTTGCTCAGTAAGCACTTGGCCATCCCGCCGCCCATATTGCCGACGCCGATGATGGCGATGCTTCGGGCGGATAGTGTTGAGTTCTTTGTCACAATGCAGCTAATTTATGGAATTATTTCAAACGATTCTTAGTTGGCTATTCATACCGCTCAGTGGTGCATCTTCGCATGATATAGCGCCGCTGGTGGCTTGGCATGCACGCCTGATGGTATTGGCGTGGAGCGTGCTGATTCCGCTGGGCGTACTGGTTGCACGGTTTTATAAGGTGACACCCAAACAAGACTTCCCTGCCGAGCTAGACAATCCGTTTTGGTGGCATGCGCACCGCGCTCTGCAGTACACGGGCGTATTTTTATCATTCGTTGCGATTGGTCTTATTTGGTACAAAAATGTAAACGTTGATTCGCACGGCGTGCATCAGTTGTTTGGCTATACCTTGCTGGTATTGGGTTTGCTGCAAGTCATGGGGGCACAACTGCGTGGTACCAAAGGCGGCCCTACTGATGCAGCCAAGGGCTTGCCCTTAAGCGGCGATCATTTTGATATGACGCGCCGCCGCCGCATTTTTGAAGCATGGCACAAGAGCCTAGGCTACTCGGCACTAGCGCTTGTCGTCGTCACGACGATGCTTGGCCTCGCCTTGGCGGATGCGCCACGCTGGATGGCGCTTGTGATCTCGCTTTGGTGGCTACTCCTCATCGCTGCATTTGCTGCTCTACAAAAAAGCGGGCGCGCCGTCGACACCTACATCGCTATTTGGGGCAAGTCCTTCAGGGGTAAGTCCTAGTTCGCTTTGTATACAAATCGGGCATAGTTGAGGTTGATATTTTTCAAACTTCTTAGGAGCCTTCTTCATGCAAAGACGTGAATTGATTCAATCTGCCGCCACTACTTCGGCGCTTTCCGTATTTGGCGCTGCACTGCCATTTGCCAGTAGCTTTGCACAAGATCGCTACGCCAAGTACCGCGGCTCCACCGTGGTGATGAGCATTCCTGCACACCCGCATTACGACGCGATGCTGAAACTTTTGCCTGAGTTCACCAAAGAGACGGGCATCAAGGTCGAAGTCGACAAGCTGGCCGTGCCGCGCATGAAAGACAAGCAACTTTTAGAGATGGCCAAAGCTCAGGGCGATTACGACCTGATTTGCTATGTCGTGATGTGGAAGGGCGAGTACGTGAAGAAGGGTTTGATTCGCGAGCTTGAGCCTTTCTTTAAAAATGCATCGCTTGCCGATCCTGCCTATGACATGAAAGACATTGTGCCAGGCTACCTGGAGAACATGGGATTAGTCGGCGGCCCCAAAGGTTATTTGGCAGGACCTGGCGCTAAGCTGTATGGCCTGCCTTACGGCGCAGAGACATCCATCTTGGCTTACAGGCGCGACATCTTTGCCAAGCACAATTTGAAAGCGCCAGAGACTTATGCCCAGATGCAGGCGCTGTTGCCAATCCTGAAACAAAAAGAAGGCATTGGCGCGATGACCTCGCGCGGTCAAGCAGGACATCAATGCGTGCATGCTTGGCTTTTGCACCTCAACCCACTGGGCGGCAAAATTTTCGATGCCAATTGGAAACCCGTCTTCAACAGTCCGCAGGGCGTGCAGGCATTGAAATTGCTCAAAGAGATTTCGGATACAGGGCCAGCGGGCATCCCAAGCTATGGCCAAGGCGAAATGATGACGGCGTTTTTGCAGGGTCAAGCCTCTATGTACTTGGATGCCACGGTTATTTTTGGCCCTGTCAACGATCCTACTCGCTCCAAAATCGCAGGCAAGGTCAGCTACGTGGCTCATCCAAAAGGTGTGCGTTATTCGTCGCAGTCAGGCGGCCTCGGGTTGGCTATTCCAAAGAACGCAAAGAACGCAGATGCCGGCTTCTTGCTGATGCAGTGGTTGACCAGCAAAGCGCAAGATGTGGCCGTGTGCAAATTAGGTGGTGGTCCGACTCGTAATTCGACCATGGTGAATGCGGACTTGGTGCGCCAATACCCCGAATACATCACGCTCAAAGAGCAGCTCAAATACTCGGATCCTGATTGGCGCCCAATCATTCCAGAGTGGGACGAGATCAATATCCAAGCACTCGGTGTGGCGGTATCCGAAGCGCTGACGGGTAAGAAGACGGCAGAGGAAGCGCTGAACGGCATGATTCCCAAAGTGACGGACATCATGAAGCGTGGCGGGTATCTTAAGAGCTAGTGCGCGCAGTTGATATCTAAAAAAATCCTCCCTTGGTTCTACATCGGCCCTGCCGTCCTCGTGATGGCAGTGGCCTGTTTGTACCCGGTGTTGTCTGCGCTGCGCCTTGGGTTTTACGATTGGAGCATGGGCACGCCTTGGTCGTCAGCCACGTACCAAGGTTTTGACGCTTTCACGCGCGCCTTCACCGACCCCGCCGTTTGGCGCTCGCTCTACACCACGCTGGTGTTTGCTTTTGTCTGCGTCAGCGCCGAGATGGTGCTCGGGATTGCGCTGGCCTTGGCGCTGGAAGAGCGAACCAAGAACCCACTCAAAGGCATGATGGTGTTTCGCACACTCTTTATTTTGCCGATGATGATTGCGCCGATTGCTGTGGGTCTCACATGGCGCTATTTGTTTGATGCGCAGTTTGGGCTTTTGAATGCCATTGTTGGGCTCTTTGGGGTGGAGCCCATCGGCTGGCTAGCCAGCGAGCACATGGCCTTCACGGCCATCATCATTGCCGATATTTGGCAGTGGACACCGTTTGTTTTCATCATGATGATTGCGGCGCTTGCCAATGTAGATTCATCGGTGATGGAAGCCGCCAAAATTGATGGCGCGACGTGGTGGCAAAGCACGTGGCTAGTGAAGCTGCCGATGATTCGGGACGTGATTGTCATCACCCTACTCATGCGTTTGATTGATGCATTCAGAGTGCTGGAGGTGATCTACATTCTCACCTTTGGTGGGCCGGGTGACTCAACTGAAATTTTGTCGCTGCATATTTATAAGACGGCGTTTATTTCGCAGCGGCTGGGTTCGGCTGCGGCGATATCGGTGATGCTGCTTCTTGTGGTGGCACTGCTGTCTTGGTGGGCACTGCGATTCTCGAATCCATTGAAAGATAAGAAATGAGCGGGGTTTCATGAAGCGCCAATTGCATTACGCCGCACTGATCTTGCTCGCCATTTTTTGTGTCTCGCCTATCGTGGTGATGTTTGCCACATCATTGAAATTGCAAACGCAAATCTTTAATACAGGCATCAATTTCATTTTTACGCCCACATTGCAAAACTACCGCGATGTATTGAACGAAGGCGGATTCACACGGTATCTGAGCAACAGCTTGATCGTGGGCGTGGTCTCCACGCTGATCACACTAGTGCTCGGCACGATGGCGGCTTATGGATTGGCGCGGTTTCGCTTCGGTGGGCGCAATACGGTGGCTTACACCACGCTGCTCTTACGTACTGTGCCGCTAGCTGTTTTAGCGGTGCCCGTATTCATGATTTGGAACGAAGCGGGCATCATCAATTCGCTTAGCGGCCTCATCTTGCTCTACGTCGCCGTCAACTTGCCGTTCACCATTTGGTTGCTCTATGGCTTTATTGCCCAAGTGCCGATTGAGCTGGAGGAGGCCGCGCGGATAGATGGTTGCGGACCGATTCAAGTCTTTTACAAAGTGGTGCTGCCGCTTATCAAGCCGGGCTTGGCGGCGGCATCCATCTTTACGTTCCGTATTGCTTGGAATGAATTTATTTTGGCGCTTGTATTGACCGACCGCGCCACGCGCACCTTGCCAGTAGCCGCATCGCTCTACATCACCGACATTGGAGTCGATTGGGGCCGCATCATGGCGCTAGGCAGTTTGATTGCCATTCCGCCGCTGGTGTTTACGTTTATTGCGGCGCGGCAAATCATCACGGGACTGACAGCGGGCGCAGTCAAAGGTTAAGCGCTGAAAGAGGATGAATAGATGGCTTTAGAAAAACTATGCACAGGCACGATATGGGCTGAAGGCCCTGTCTGGATTGACTCTGCCCATACGGCAGGAGGCGGCTATTTGCTGTGGAGCGATATTCCTAACAACCGCATGATGCGCTGGTCGGATGCCGAGGGCATGAGTGTGTGGCGCGAAAGAGCCGAGTTCACCAATGGTCACACGTTAGATTTAAACGGCGATTTACTTCACTGCTCGCACGGGCATAGAGCGGTGATGCGCACACCTTTGGTGGATGGCGGTTTGCAGGCAAACACACGCGATCACTTACTTGTCAATCAATACCTTGGCAAGCGTCTCAACTCACCGAATGATTTAGTCGTTAAGCGTGACGGCACCATTTGGTTTACCGATCCGTCTTACGGGATTTTGAGCAACCGCGAGGGATACAAAGCCGAGCGCGAGCAAGCGGGGCATTTTGTGTATTGCTGGAGGCCGTCCACGCGGCAGCTCACTGCGCTGACTGAATCTGTACCTCTATCCATTTTGGAAGATCCGAACGGGCTGGCTTTTTCACCCGACGAATCCATCTTGTACGTGAGCGACACATCGGCAGCTCGCTACACGGACGGTAGCGGCAATCACCACATCACGGCGTTTGATGTGAGGCAAAAAGCGGGCGCGTACGTGCTTACCAATCCGCGCATTTTTGCGGTCATCGAGCCTGGCCTACCCGATGGCTTTCGGGTTGATGCAACAGGCAATCTTTACACCAGCAGCTTGGATAGCGTGCAGGTTTATAGCCCAAGCGGCGTATTGCTTCGCAAAATCTCAGTGCCCGAAAAAATCGGCAATTTGTGCTTTGGCGGTAAAGATGGGCGCGACATGTACATTGCGGCTAGTACCTCGCTGTATCGCTACCGCATGGACGAGTCGTTTGCGTTTTAGGTCTGCACCAAGCGCCGCGCTTTGGCAATCGACAGCAAAATTCCAACACCCAATCCCAGCGTCACCATGGCTGTGCCACCATAGCTAATAAAGGGTAGCGGCACGCCGACTACGGGCAAGATGCCACTGACCATTCCCATGTTGACGAAGGCGTAGGTGAAAAAAATCATCGTGACTGCGCCGCCCAAGAGGCGTGCAAACAGTGTGGGTCCAGCGAGCGAAATGGCCAATCCGCGCAAAATCAAAAAGCCAAAGGTCACGATCAGGATTAAGGCGCCTAGCAGTCCAAACTCTTCGGCAAAAGCGGCAAAAATAAAGTCAGTGGTACGTTCGGGAATGAACTCGAGATGCGTTTGTGTGCCTTGGAAATAGCCCTTGCCAAAGATACCCCCCGAGCCAAGGGCAATCATGCCTTGAATGATGTGAAAGCCCTTGCCTAGAGGGTCTAGCGAGGGATCCAGCAGCGTACAAATGCGATGGCGTTGGTACTCATGTAAGAGCGGCCACGCCACACCATCTGCGCACGCTCGGTCCTCAAAGAAGAGCAGCAAACCCACACCTACAAGGCCAATCAAGATGGGCGGAATAATCCACAGCCAGCGCAGGCCTGCAAAAAATAAAATGTAAAGACCACCCGATAGCACCAAGATAGCGGTGCCTAAGTCGGGTTGCCGCACGATCAGTCCCACTGGAATAGCCAGTAGCACGGTGGCCACTAAAAAATCAAGTGGACGCAACTGCCCTTCGCGTTTTTGAAACCACCACGCCAGCATCAGCGGCATAGCGATTTTTAAAATTTCACTGGGCTGAATCGTGATGCCGATATTGACCCAGCGCCGTGCGCCTTTTTTGGTGAGACCAAAGATGGCAACCGCAATGAGTAGCATCACGCCTATGGTGTACATGGGCACGGCAAGCGTCATCAGACGTTGCGGTGGAATCTGCGCTACGACAAACATGATCACTGTCGCAATCACAATATTGCGCAGATGGTCAGCAAACCGCCAGTCGTAGCCATCGGCCACCGAAAACATATTAATAAGACCAATCAAGGCGAGAACCCCAACGGCGCTGAGCAAAGGCACATCAAAGCCGCGCACGATAAAGAGTAGGCGATGGAATAGCGTGGGTTTGTCTAGGAAGTGAGCCATGGGTCAATTATCACGTGGGACAATAAGCGGATGACATATGCATTATTTGAAGATACAGGAAAACTGCTCACAGGACGTGTGATGAGCGAGACGGATGCGAGCGCTCAAATCGAGCTAGATTCAGGCAAACGCCAAAAAGTGAAGACCAGCCATGTCTTGCTGCGTTTCGAAAACCCCGAGCCTGCCGTATTGCTGGCCGCGAGTGGCACGCTTATGCCTGAAATTGACCTTGCGATGGCGTGGGAGTTCGCGCCTGAAGATGAGTTTGGCTTTGCGGATGTAGCGCGGGACTATTTCTCAGCGCAAGCGACGCAAACAGAGCAAACCGCGATGCTGTTTGCCCTGCATGGTGCGCCCCATTACTTTAGGCGTGGCAGTACCAAAGGGCGTTTCAAAAAGGCGGATGCGGCCACGCTAGCTTTGGCCTTGGCCGCAATTGAAAAAAAGAAAGAAGTGCTGGCGCAAATCGACGCGTGGGCGCTTGAATTGGCAAATAAGCGTTGCCCAGAGCCAATTAAAACGCAGCTCTACAAAATATTGTTCAAACCTGACAAGAATGCGCCTGAGTACAAAGCCGTGGTGCAGGCGGCTCGCGCCACGCAAATGCCGCCGCTCGTGCTGTTGCAGGCCGCAGGCGCGATTGCCAGTGCCTACCAATTCCATTGGCAGCGGTTTTTGTTTGAAGCGTTGGGGTCAACCCCTTTGTCCGCTCGTGCTGGCTTAGTTCCCCCCTATGCAATAGGGGGGTCGACACGAAGTGCGGGGGGGTCTATCTCCCAGCTCCCAATAGCAAACGTTCGCGCCTTCTCTATTGACGACTCCGCCACCACCGAAATTGACGATGCGCTTTCCGTCCAAGGTCTTGGCACACCCGAGATCACGCTTGGCATTCACATCGCGGCGCCTAGTCTTGGCATAGCGCCCGATGATGCTGTGGACAAGTTGGCTCGCTCCAAGCTCTCGACCATCTACATGCCAGGCCAAAAAATCACCATGTTGCCAGACGCTATCGTGCAGCCGTTCACGCTGCAAGCAAGTGCTAACTTGGAAGACGCAAGGCCAGCCGTGTCGCTGTACGTGAAGTACGACGCAGCGACCTTGGCTGTAACAGGTTTCA
>JANPAY010000128.1:0-2945 GCA_031430155.1 Comamonadaceae bacterium | reverse complement strand
ATTGAAATCGTCGGGCGCACCAAGGACATGATCATTTCGGGCGGCTTCAACATTTACGCCCGCGAGGTCGAGGCGGCCTTGGAAGCCCACCCAGCTGTAGAGGCCGCGGCAGTCTATGGAATACCCGATGCCAAATGGGGTGAGGCCGTTACCGCTTCAGTTGTTTTGCGCAGTGAAAATTTGGCGACGGCAGACGAACTCACGGCTTGGGTACGTCAATTAAAAGGCTCCTTTCAGGCACCGAAGCGGCTGGAGCTCATCGTGTCGATGCCTCTAACGTCGGTTGGCAAGATTGACAAGAAGACCCTAAGACAGAGATGGAGCCAATCTTGAAACGTACGTTTTTATTTCAACGGAATTCACGATGAAAACTCCCACGCTTGCCGAATTCTCTGCGCTGCGTCTACCTGTGATCGTCGCGCCCATGTTTCTGGTCTCTGGACCAGAGTTAGTGATCAGTGCTGCGAAATGGGGGGTTGTCGGTGCCATGCCGACTCTGAATGCAAGAGATGCGGACACTCTTGACCGCTGGTTGCTGCGTATCCGACAAGAGACCTCGTCCGTGCGAGGCACGTTTGCCATCAATCTGGTTGTGCACAATAAGTACGCGAGGATGCAGGCCGATCTTGACCTAATCGTGAAGCACGAAGTCCCCTATGTCATTACCAGCATAGGCAGTCCGGTCAGATTGTTCGGCGCGTGCATGCCTACGGCGGACGGGTGCTGTCTGATGTTGCGACCATTCGACATGCAAGGTTGGCAATCGACGCTGGAGTCGACGGGCTCATCCTTCTTTGCGCTGGGGCTGGAGGCAATACCGGCTGGCTGAATCCATTCGCGTTTGTCTCGGAGATTCGCACCTTTTACGACGGACCGCTCGCAGTCGCAGGATGCATCAACTCCGGAAAAGCACTGCGTGCTCTGGAGATGCTTGGCGCCGACTTGGGCTACGCAGGCACACCTTTTATTCTTGCCAAAGAGAGCCTCGCCTCTGACGAATACCGCCACGCGGTGCAGATGGCGAATGCGGATGACGTTGTGCTGACCAGTGCGGTAACTGGCATTCCGTCGAATATTTTAAAAGCCAGTTTGGCGAAGTGGAATATTGATCCGAGTGAAGCAACCAGCGGTTTCCACGGTATTGAGCCAGCTGGCACGTCAGCCAAACCTTGGAAAGAAATTTGGAGTGCCGGGCAAGGCGCTGGCACTTCAAATACAACGCTTGGCGCACGCGAAATTCTTGGTGTGTGGGAAAAGCAATACCAAGGCGCAAGAGATCAACCAACCCTAGGAGAGTACCGATGAAACTGAATTCACTTGTTCGTAAGAGCCCGATCAGAGCTCTATTCTTTTTTGCTGCCTTTGCTGCCGCGTCTGCCCATGCGCAGACGGGATACCCTGACAAGCCCATTACCCTTGCCGTGGGCTTCGCCCCTGGCACTGCGCCTGACAAACTCGCGCGCCAAAACGCCGAGCCGCTTGGCAAGGCGTTAAACACCACCATCATCGTCGACAACAAAAGCGGTGCTGGCGGACAAATTGCCGCAACGGCTATCGCCAAGAGCGCCCCCGATGGTTATCAGCTCCTGCTGGGCGAAGTCGGGGCGATCGCAATTGCGCCCTTCGCCTTTAAAACCACTTACAACGCCGTCAAAGACTTCATGCCCATCTCTGAAGTTGCACGCTCAGAGTTCGTCTGGATCGTTCCTGCAAAACGAAATTACAAATCGCTAGCCGAATTCGTCGATAAAGCGAAAAAGAGCCAAGGCAAGGTCTTGGTTGGGACGTTCGGTGGTGGCTCCCCTGGGCATATTGGCGCCGAATTGTTCTCACAAAAAGCGGGGTTTCCAGTCGAACCAGTCCATTATCGGCAGGTGGGAGATGGTCTGACGGGGCTTGCCAATGCCGACGTTGAAGGCGCGTTTGTATCGGTTGCATTTGCGGCGGCTCAATTGAAGGGCGGAAAGATCGCAGCGCTAGCCCAGACCGGCGAAACACGTTCAAAACTTCTCCCGGATGTACCCACAGTTGGAGAAGCTGGTTTTGCCGACCTGAAGTTTGCGGGATGGTTTGCGCTTCTTGCGCCAGCAGGAACCTCTCCAGCGGTGATCATCCGTATCGGCAATGCCATTCGAGACGTGGCGAAGGATCCCGTCATAGCCCAGAAACTGGTCGATATTGGCTTTACTGTGGTTGGCTCCACCCCAGGGGAGATGGCGAAGCTCCTAAGCGATGACATACCAAAGTGGAAGCGGGTTGTCGAGGTATCTGGGTTCAAAGCCCCGAATTGAAAACCATGGCGGCGCAACTACCGTTCAGCACTCCGTACGGCTTCGCGCCCTTGCCAGACGCAGATGCTGGGCCATTCGCTCTTCATTGCTGCTCGCTTTATATTTCAGACGCGAACACACCTCCAGTGCGATTGGGCTTCAGGGTTGAGGGTCATCACCTCAACCCCATGGGAAGTTGCCACGGCGGCATGCTGGTGACCTTTTGCGACATGCTCATGCCAATCGTCGCGCAACGCACGCATTTAGATCTTTACGGCTGTCAATTGCCATCGATGAGCCTGCAAGTCGATTTTCTTTCAGCAGCACGGGTGGGCGATTGGGTGGAGGGTGAGGTGGAAGTTCTGCGAGCGACGCAATCTATACTTATCGCGCAGTGCCTCATTCGAACAAAGGCTGGCCTGATAGCACGTGCCAGCGGAACGTTCAAAGTGATAGCTAATCGGGCGGAATAGCCGAAAAATCTGCGTGCATTAATTTTTCTAAAACCATCATCAAGTTTGATGACTCTTCTAGGCTTAAAAAGCTAAGCATGCTTTTTTGCAAAGCCTCTGCATAAGGCGCGACTTGGGTAAATATGACCTCACCTGCCGCCGTGAGGCTGAGGTATTTTGCGCGCTTATCACTTGGGAAATCATCGCGCTTTACCAACCCTTG
>JANPAY010000127.1:0-2782 GCA_031430155.1 Comamonadaceae bacterium | reverse complement strand
CCGAGCTGCACGAGGCGCTACTCAAAAACCGATTCGATGGCAAAGACCTAGAAGTCTTTTTGACCCGCATCGGGTTTTGTTTGTTTGCCGACGACACCGCCATTTTTGAGCGCAACCACGCGCTGCGCGAACTGATTGAGCAAAGCGCGGATGACGGCAGCGACCTTGGCAGCAAGCTAGACGAACTATTTACTGAGGCACTCAACGTCAAAGAGGACTTGCGCCAAAGCCATAGCCAGCTTGCCTTCCGCGACTTCTCCTACATCAACGGCGACCTCTTTAAAGACCGCTATCGCATCCCGCGCTTTAACCCCGAGCTACGCGCCAAGATGCTCGCTTGCGCCGTGCTGGGCTGGGGCAACATCTCGCCCGCTATCTTTGGCGCGATGTTTCAAGGTGTGCTGGAGCATGGCCATACAGAAGATAGTCATTCTCGCAAAGGCGCAAGGCGCGAACTCGGGGCGCACTACACCTCCGAGACCAATATCCTGCGCGCCATCGACCCGCTGGTGATGGATGGATTGCGTACAGAACTCGACGCCTGCAAAACCAACGCCAGCAAGCTAGAGGCGTTTCACAACAAACTAGCCAAGCTCAAATTTTTAGATCCCGCCTGCGGCTGCGGCAACTTTTTAGTCATCACCTACCGAGAGTTGCGCCGCATCGAGCACGACCTGATCGAGCGGCTGTACCTGCGCAAGGGCATGGGCGACAACACCCAGCTCTTGCCCATGAAGGACTTGATCCGCACCAAGGTCGATCAGTTCTACGGCATCGAGATAGACGACTCCGCCGCGCACATCGCCCGCATTGCGCTGTGGATTACCGACCACCAAATGAACTTGGAGGCGCATAAACGCTTTAGGGGCGACACCCGCCCAACCGTGCCCATCAAGGCTTCGCCGCACATTGAATGCAAAAACGCGCTGCAATACAAATGGGAGGAATTACTGCCGCCGTCCGAGTGCAGCTACATCGTGGGCAACCCGCCGTTTATTGGTTATAGCTACCAAACCAAAGATCAAAAATCAGATTTGGAATTGGTCTTTGCGGGCATGAAAGGCGCAGGCGTTTTGGACTATGTGGCGGCTTGGTACATCAAGGCGGCGCAATACATGCGAGTCAATTCAAATGTGCGTTGCGCCTTTGTTTCCACCAATAGCATTACGCAAGGTGAGCAAGTCGCCATCCTGTGGGGTGCGCTCATGCAATTGGGCATTCACATTCATTTTGCACACCGCACGTTTAAATGGAATAACGAAGGCAAAGGCGTTGCCGCTGTTCACTGCGTCATCGTTGGCATGGGGCTCGATGAGCCTGCAAGCCCCGTCCTGTATGACTATGCGGAGGACATAGCAGGTGAGCCTGTGGTTTCGCTCGCCAAACAAATTAATCCGTACTTGGTTGATGCGCCAACAGTGCTGCTTGAAAAGCGGACAACGCCCATTTGCAATGTGGTTGAAATGGAATACGGAAGTAAGCCCACCGATGGCGGTAATTTGCTTTTGTCTGATGTTGAAAAACAAGTGCTAATTAAAAATGAACCAGATGCTAAAAAATGGATTCGCCCATTTTTAAATGCAGACGAGTTTATTAACAATGTCTCGCGTTGGTGCTTATGGTTGAAAGACATCTCGCCTAGTGAGTTGCGGGCCTTGCCCTTGGTGCGTCAACGCGTGGAAGCCGTAAAAGCTATGCGCCTAGCGAGTCCGAAAGTGCCAACGCAAAAAATGGCTGCATTCCCAACTTTGTTTGGAGAAGATCGGCAATCGGATAAGCCCTATCTACTCGTGCCAAGGGTTTCTTCTGAGAGAAGAGCGTTCAATCCTGTTGGCTATATTTCTGCCGATGTGGTTTGCGGGGATGCAAATTTCAAAATTCCAAATGCCTCGCTATATGAATTCGGTGTCCTATGCTCAACAGCCCACAACGCATGGATGCGCACAACATGCGGACGTTTGAAAAGCGACTACCGTTATTCCAACACCATCGTCTACAACAACTTCCCTTGGCCACAGGCCATATCGGATAAGGCTTCCAAGGCCATCGAGTCTGCAGCCCAAGCGGTACTTGATGCGCGGGCTGCCTACCCTGATAGCAGCCTAGCTGACCTGTACGACCCGAACACGATGCCGCCTGTTTTGACCAAGGCGCATCAAACTTTGGACAAGGCCGTGGACGCGGCGTACAAGTACAAAGGCGGCAAGGAGGACGCGCCGCGTGTAGCGTTTTTGTTTGAGCGCTATCAGGCGTTGACTAGTTTGTTGCCTGTGGAAAAAGTCACTCGCCGTGCTCGAAGCAAAAAATGATATTTTTGATAGCCTTTTCAAAAAGCTGGTAATATATACAGCATAAGGAGCGAGGCATGAATATCAAAGAACTGGTTAAAAAATTTGGCGGTCAATCTGTTCTAGCCCAGCGGTTAGGCATAGGGCAAAGCGCTATCGCTTATTGGGTCAAGAAAAATGCGATCCCTTCAAAATGGCACGCGCAGTTGCTATCGCTTGCGGGCAGCCTTGGCGTTGATATTTCCGCTGCTGATTTTGATGAAGGCGAGTCGTCCTCTAGCATTCCCAACGGGGCAAAGCAATTTTTGTTTTATGCGGCAGCTAATGGCACGTTAAAAATACAAGTCTTGCTAGGCGATGAAACCGTTTGGGCTTCGCAGCAAAGCATTGCTGATATTTTTGATACTACAAAGCAAAATATCAGTAGCCATTTATCCAATATTTACAAAGAGTTAGAGTTAGATGAGGGGGCAACTGTCAAGAAAATATTGACA
>JANPAY010000126.1:0-5642 GCA_031430155.1 Comamonadaceae bacterium | reverse complement strand
GCGAAGACGTTGTTGGGAAGGAGGTATGGGCCGAGTTGCATAAATTGTGAAGCAAGGGGCTGATTATCCAAGCAATACAACCAGCGCCCCAGCCCCGCCGTGCTCGGGCTTAGCTTGCACGAATGCAGTGACTGCAGCCATTTGCACCAGCCAGCTTTGCACTTTGGTTTTGAGGATAGGCGTGCCGCCCTTTGACCCGTAACCCTGTCCGTGAATGACGCGGATGCAGCGCTGCCCCTGCTGCAAGCCTTGCTGGATATGGCTTGCAAGCACATTTCTAGCTTCATCGCTGGTCAAATGATGCAGATCGCACGCGCTTTGGATGCGCCAATCACCGCGCTGCAATCGCTTCACCACATCAGCGCCAACACCTGCGCGGCGGTAGCTGCCATCCTCCAGCAGATGCGCCACCTCAAAATCGTCACTCAAATGCTTAGTTGTTTTGGACGCAGGCGTTTTTTCTAGCAATGTCACCTTGCCGATGGCACGCATAAATAGATCGTGACTAGAAGCCATATCCCGCTTGGCTTGCAGGGCAGATGCCTTGGCAAGCCTTTCCTGCTCTGCCTCGCGGGCTAGACGTTCTTTGAGTTCGGTTTGTATGGATTTGAGGTCGGCTAGTTTCAAAACATGCCCCTCAAAAGTGTCCAGCTTCTAGCATCGATAGCGCTTGATCTTTTCCCACAATGATGTGGTCTAGCACCCGCACATCAATCAGCGCAAGGGCTGAGCGCAGATTGATGGTCAGCGCTTTGTCGGCTTCGGACGGCTGCACGCTGCCGCTAGGGTGGTTGTGCGCCAAAACCACCGCTGCTGCGCCGTGATGCAGCGTGCGCACCACGACTTCACGCGGGTAAACGCTGGAGGCAGACAGCGTGCCGCGAAAGAGCTCGTCACACGCAATCAGACGCTGCTGGCTATCCAAAAACGCAACGGCAAAGCTTTCATACGGCAGGCTGCCAATGCGCAGGCGCAGATAGTCTTGCATGGCGCTGATGGATTCAAAGACAGGCTTGTCGGCTAGGCGCTCCATGAGCGCACGTCTTGCCAGCTCTAGCACGGCGAGCAGTTCGGCGCGTTTGGCGGGGCCAATGCCTTTGATTCTTTTAAGTGCTTCAGGCGGCGTGTTGAGTAGTCCCGTGATGCCGCCGAATTCGTCCAGCAGTTCCTGCGCCAAGAGCAGTACGTTCTTGCCCTGCATGCCCGTGCGTAAGAGCAGCGCCAAGAGTTCGCTATCAGCCAAAGCACCTGCGCCACGGCTTAGCAGTTTTTCGCGTGGGCGAGCGTCGGGCGGGAGATCGGTCAGTAGCATGAAGATATCAGTGATAAGGATGAATGCGCGGGATAATTGAGGGATTATGACGATTGACACCATGCTAATTACCGAACACTCTTTTCTGACGCTGCACTACCGCCTCTCGAGCACAGACGGCGTGGACATCATCAACACGTTTAACGACAAGCCTGCTACGCTCACGCTTGGTACGGGGCAGCTCTCGCCAGCGCTGGAGACACATCTGCTGGGGCTTGTTGAAGGTTCGCACGAAACGTTTGAAGTGCCTGCTAGCTCGGCCGCTTTTGGGGAGCGCAGCGCTGACATGATTCAATGGGTCGCTCGCGATTTGTTAAAAAAACTAGGCGATAAAGACGAGACCTACGCTGTAGGCGACGTGGTGCAGTTTCCTACGCCTGATGGGCAAGCGACATATGCAGGTGCTGTGCAGGCCGCGAATGAGGATGCGGTGCAGTTCGACTTTAACCATCCACTGGCTGGGCAAGCGGTGCGGTTTGAAGTGCAGATTTTGGGCATCTTATGAGTGCGCCTATGAATGCTGAGCTGCAAGAGATCATCCTCGCGGAGCCACGCGGGTTCTGCGCTGGCGTGGATCGTGCAATTGAAATTGTGGATCGAGCCTTAGAGAAATTTGGTGCTCCGATTTATGTGCGACACGAGATCGTTCATAACACCTACGTTGTAAATGATTTGAAATCGCGCGGTGCGATCTTCATTGAAGAGTTGGATGATGTGCCCGCTGGCGCCACATTGGTGTTCTCCGCTCACGGTGTCAGTAAAGCGATACAACAGGAAGCTGCAAAGCGGGGCTTTTCAGTATTCGATGCGACCTGCCCGCTGGTAACGAAAGTCCACGTGGAAGTGGCAAAACTGGCCAAAGAGGGCTATGAATTCATCATGATTGGTCACAAAGGTCACCCTGAGGTAGAAGGCACGATGGGGCAATTGGATAGCGGCATTCACTTGGTAGAGGATGTGGCCGATGTGGCGAAGGTCACGCCCGCACAGACGGCAAAGCTGGCGCTGGTGACGCAAACGACGCTCAGCGTAGACGATGCAGCGGAAATCTCAAACGCCGTGCTGGCACGATTTCCCAGCGTGCGATTGCCCAAAATGCAAGACATTTGCTACGCGACGCAAAACAGGCAAGACGCCGTCAAAGTACTTTCACCTCAAGTTGATTTGATGATCGTGGTGGGTAGCCCGACTAGCTCCAACAGCAACCGCTTGGCGGAGTTAGCGAGAAAGCTAGGCGTGAACAGTTACATGGTCGATAGTGCCGAAGAAGTCCAGCCAGCATGGCTTGGCGGCGTGCAGCGCGTAGGTGTGACGGCGGGTGCGTCGGCGCCTGATGTGCTGGTGCAAGCCGTGATTGCGCGAATCAAATCGCTGGGCGCTTTAGCCGTGACTCGGGTGCGCAAAATGGATGGTGTGGAGGAGACCGTGAAGTTCCCACTACCCAAAGGATTGAAGGTTCGGGTCTGAAAGTACTTGATCAAAACTAAAAACCTCGCTATAATTCTAGACACTCGCGGGAGTAGCTCAGTTGGTAGAGCGCAACCTTGCCAAGGTTGAGGTCGAGAGTTCGAGACTCTTTTCCCGCTCCAAATCTAAAGATCAAGGGAAGTCATCAAAACGGTGTCTTCCCTTTTTCATCTAGTCAATTTGATGGTGCGATAGCAAAGCGGTTATGCCCTGGATTGCAAATCCAGTTAGCCCAGTTCGACTCTGGGTCGCACCTCCACCCCCTCCCTCCCACATAAGCCGTTTTCATCATGATTACGATTCCAGACCCTGAAATCACGCTCACCGCAGTGCGGGCGCAAGGCGCGGGCGGACAAAATGTGAATAAGGTCTCTAGCGCGATTCATTTGCGTTTTGATGCCCGTGCCTCAACGCTGACGGAGGACGTCAAGGAGCGCCTTTTAGCGCTATCAGACAGCCGCATCACCAAGGATGGTGTGGTTGTGATCAAGGCGCAAGCGCATCGAACGCAAGAGATGAACAAAATGGATGCGCTGCTGCGGCTGCACGAGCTAGTTAATAGCGTCGAATTTGCGCCAAAAATCCGTCGTAAGACCAAGCCAACAAAGGCTTCGCAGCGCGCACGGTTAAATGTAAAAAATCTAAATGGTGAGAAAAAGACCCTACGTGCCAGAGTGATGCACGAATAGCGCCGTCAGAAACTCAGCTTGGCACGCCTTTGTTACGCATCCAATCGGCCGTTTGAAAGAAACTCTCGCCGAGTCGCTTTTGCAGCTCTAGATCTACACCCGTCTCCAGCATTGCTTGATTCATACACGCGAGCCACTGATCCCGCTCTGCAATACCAATCGCAAACGGCATGTGGCGTGCTCGCAGCATAGGATGACCAAAGCGCTCCGTGTAATGTTGTGGGCCACCCATCCAGCCACATAAGAACCAGAACAAACGCTGACGTCCGTTCGATAAGTCTGTGCCGTGCGCAACGCGTAGCTCTTGGTACGCGGGTTCGATATCCATCAGATCATAAAAACGTTCGACCATGGCTTTGATATTGGCTTCGCCGCCGATCCACTCGAAAACAGAATTGTGCTTAGGTTTTTCTTGGATTTGCATCAACGACCTCTCTAGGTTTCACAAAGAAAAAGGACGTTTACTATAGCTAGTAAACGTCCTTTTTGTTGGTTGCGCGAGCAGGATTTGAACCTGCGACCTTTGGGTTATGAGCCCAACGAGCTACCAGGCTGCTCCATCGCGCGTCAGATTTGGTAAGAGACTGATTATCAATCAGCACACTCAAATTGTCAATGTTTATTCTGCGGATGCTGGTGCAACATCTGCATTTGGACGATCAACCAACTCAACGTAGGCCATCGGTGCGTTATCGCCTTGACGGAAACCCATTTTCAAAATACGGGTATAGCCGCCTGGACGTGTTTGGTAACGTGGGCCGAGTTCAGCAAACAATTTCACAACCATATCGCGGTCACGCAAGCGATCAAATGCCAAACGCTTGTTGGCCAATGTTGGTGTTTTAGCCAATGTGATCATAGGCTCAACCACGCGGCGAAGTTCTTTCGCTTTAGGCAGAGTTGTTTTGATGGCTTCATGCTTAAGCAACGAGTTCATCATGTTTTGCAACATAGCTAAACGATGTGAGCTGGTGCGATTAAGTTTACGTAGTCCAAGTCCGTGGCGCATTATTTTTCCTTTAAAAAGTTTTTTATTAAAAGCACAGCCGTATCAGGTACTGCGCAGTTTCGGGTTATTTACTTGTCACCCAAACCAGCTGGTGGCCAGTTATCGATCTTCATACCTAAAGTCAATCCGCGCGAAGCCAACACTTCTTTAATTTCGTTCAATGATTTACGACCAAGATTTGGCGTCTTCAAGAGTTCATTTTCAGAGCGCATCACCAAATCGCCAATGTAGAAAATATTTTCTGCTTTCAAACAATTGGCTGAGCGAACTGTGAGTTCTAACTCATCGACTGGACGCAACAGAACTGGATCATAGTTTTGCGCAACCATGCGAGCCGCCGCACCACCTGCTGGCGCATCAAACGCGCTGAGCTCTGAGCCTTCGAGCTGGGCAAAGACAACCAACTGCTCCACCAAGATTTTGGCGGAAGCACGCACGGCTTCTTCAGCAGTCAAAATTCCGTTCGTCTCAATCTCTAGCACCAGCTTATCCAAGTCGGTACGCTGCTCTACACGAGCGCTTTCCACCTTGTAGCTCACACGCTTCACTGGTGAGTATGACGCATCCATCGTAATACGTCCAATTGACTGCACGGGATCTTCGCCGTAACGACGAATGTTTCCTGGAACATAGCCGCGACCCGCTTCAACCTTAATTTGCATGTCCAGCTTTCCACCTTGGGAAAAATGAGCGATGACATGGTCTGGGTTCAAAATTTCGACATCGTGCGGCGTCTGGATGTCTGCTGCAGTCACAACGCCCATACCCTCTTTGCGCAAGCTCAGAGTGACTTCATCACGATTATGTAATTTGAAAACAACGCCCTTCAAATTGAGTAGCAAGCTGACCACATCTTCTTGCACACCATCGATCGATGCATATTCATGCAAGACGCCCGAGATGGTGACCTCGGTTGGAGCAAAACCTTGCATTGAGGACAGCAGCACGCGACGGATAGCATTCCCCATCGTGTGACCAAAACCACGTTCAAATGGCTCTAATGTGACCTCTGCGCGGTTGTGACCCAATTGCGTGACTTGAATATTTTTTGGCTTGAGCAAGTTATTTTGCATGGGATTACCTTTGTAAATTGTTCTAGGCTGTATCCACCGGGCTCATGGGGGCCGAAGTCGATCCACCAGCTGATCGCACCGCACGCCTGGCG
>JANPAY010000125.1:0-2174 GCA_031430155.1 Comamonadaceae bacterium | reverse complement strand
GATAAATATCTTCTTTTGCTACAAAAGCGCTTAGGCAGTACATCAGTAGGAGCATCGACCGCGAGAGGTATGGGGCCGAAGGGCACCATTCAAGCAGCACGTGAATTCCTTCAATCACTTGATCTTCAACGTTTCGTTGTTGCAAATGAAATGAAATTTCTAAAGGAGTTAGACAAAGCAACTGCTGAGCTTAAGAAATCCCTCCCCAAGGACGCAAAACACTGGGGTAGCTCTCGAAAATTTTTGAACATATTTTTGAGAGGCTGCACTTACAACAAATTTCTTTGTAAAAAATTTAAACTTGAGCGGATTGAACCTTGGCTAGAAGTCCCATTGGATAGTCATGTCGCAAAAGGATTAAGGAAAGACGTGGGTAAGGATGTTAACTTCCCAAAATGGACAACGGTAATCGGACTCGAACCAGAAGTGAGCGCTGAATTTCAAAAATTTGCATCGAATGTCGCTGCAAAAGAGAGTATTTCCCGCGTGCATCTTGATGTAAAGTATTGGCGCAACACCAACAACTGATTTACAATGCGCTCAATCGCACTATTTAAAGCACTCTATGTCACACCTTAGCGCCAACGATCTCAAAACACGCGGAGTTTCCGCAATCGAAGCTGCCCTTGCCAATCACAGCGAGGCGATTATTTCCGTGCGTTCCAAAGATCGCTATGTGGTGATGGATATGGCGCAATACCACTATCTGCGCGAGTGCGAGTTAGACGCAGCCTTAGCGCAAAGCCGCATGGAGATTGCCGCTGGTCAGTATGTTGTGGAAACCGCGGCGGAGCACTCGGCTAGATTGGATGCAATGTTGGCTGAGTCTTCAGCTAAATGACCTACCAAATTTTCCGAACCCCGCAGTACACCAAGCGGGCGTTTCGTTTTTTGAAGCAGCATCCTGAACTCAAGCCGCAGTACGACAAAACAATTGCATTGCTTGAATCTAATCCGCATCACCCCTCGCTACGCCTTCATGCGCTGAGCGGCAAACACGCTGGCGTGCATTCGGTCTCCATTAATCTGTCTTATCGCATCACGCTGGAATTTCAAATTCACGAAGGCAACATCATCTTGCTTAACGTAGGCGACCATCAGGCGGTTTATTAATGCACACCTCCAACACACATACATTTTTGTGGCACGACTACGAAACCTTCGGGCTAAACACTCGTCGTGACCGCCCTGCGCAGTTTGCGGGGATTCGCACGGACGCGGACTTGAATGAAATTGGCGAGCCGATTGAGCTGTATTGCCAGCCTCATGCCGATTACTTGCCCGACCCGACTTCGTGTTTGCTGACTGGCATTACCCCGCAGCGCTGCCTTGAGCGCGGCATCTCTGAGCCTGAATTTGCGCGGCAGATTGAAGAGGCACTCGGAGCCGAGGGCACGATTGGCGTGGGTTACAACACGATTCGCTTTGACGACGAGGTGACGCGTCATTTGTTTTGGCGTAATTTGATTGACCCGTATTCACGCGAATGGCGCAACCAATGCGGGCGCTGGGATGTACAAGACTTGGTGCGAGCGACTTATGCGCTGCGGCCTGACGGCATCCACTGGCCTGTGGATGCGGACGGCAAGCCGCGCTTCAAGTTGGAGATGCTGACCAAGGCCAACGGTATCGCACACGAGGCCGCGCATGATGCGGTGAGCGATGTACGCGCCACCATTGCGCTGGCGCGACTCATCAAAACGTTACAGCCCAAGCTGTTCGACTTTTATTTGGCGCTGCACAAAAAAGACCGCGTGATGCAGGAGATGAACCTGCCCGCCACGCAAATGTTTGCCAAGCCTTTTATCCATGTCAGTGGCATGTTCCCAGCCGAGCGCGGCTGCATGGCGGTGATGTGGCCGCTGGCGACGCATCCGACTAATAAGAACGAAATCATTGCTTGGGATTTGTGCGCTGGCAGCGACGAGTCACCCGCCGACTTACCCAGCATCTTGATAGACTTGAACGCAGAGCAAATCCGTGAGCGCATGTTCATCAAGCAAGACGATTTACCTGAAGGCGTGACACGTCTGCCCATCAAAACCGTGCATCTAAATAAGTCGCCATTTGTGCTGGGCAACCTTAAAACCCTCACGCCTGCGTTGCAAGAAAAATGGGGCATTGATTTAGAGCAATGCCTCGGCAAGGCACAGCTAGCAAGGTTTCTACCTGAT
>JANPAY010000124.1:0-2107 GCA_031430155.1 Comamonadaceae bacterium | reverse complement strand
GTGATTTCCACAGCCTTGATTCCTGGCCGCGCCGCGCCCACCTTGATTACCGAAGACATGGTCAAGTCCATGAAGCCAGGCTCCGTGATTGTGGACATGGCGGCTGGCAAGGGCAAAAATTCGGCTGGTGAAATCGGCGGCGGCAATTGCCCCTTGACCGAGACCGATCAAACGGTGGTCAAGCACGGCGTGACCTTGATTGGCGAGACCAATATCCCCGCGCTAGTGGCGGCAGACTCGTCAGCGCTTTACGCACGCAATGTGCTCGACTTCTTAAAGCTTATCGTGAGCAAAGAAGGTGCACTTCAATGCCCTGCGGACGACGACATTGTGCAAGCTTGCCTCATGACGAAGTGAGCATTTGACTCGTGAAATTGAATATGAAAAAATTTCTTTTCATCTTGGTTTTTTTGTGTTCGGCGCAAATCTTTGCTCAAGACGCTGGGCGGGTTAAATTGACATTTCCTCAAGGCGAGTGGGTGACGATTTCAACGAAGGATGCGCCACTAGTTTATGGCGGCGTATTGCCAGGCAGTTTGCCCGCGCAAGCAACCGTGCGTGCACTGCTGGATGAGAATAAAAATCTGTTGGCGGTGTTATTTATTCGTGCGGGGGAATACGGCATTTCGCGCGGGAAAATGAACTGGAATTCGGGATGTAAAAAAGAAAATACTGAATACATCGTGGATGCAACTGAGGGGAGTTACACGCGCCTTGATTGCTTACGGGTTTGGCGCGAGATGACACCCGAGACATGGCTGCAAAAAAACACCAAACAAGCTTATGCAGATCTTGAAAAACTAGGCGTGAAATATGGACCAAAAGCTTTTCAAATCGTGCATGCCGTGGGGACGGATAACGGCACTTTTGCCTACACAAACATGATCATTCCATATGGAACGTTAAAGAAAATTCCTGATGCGGCCAAAGGCGCAACGTACGATGGAAAACCTGGCGTCGCTTTTGGCCACCTGTTTGCAGAGGCGATTCGTACTAGCACGCGTACGATGTCAGGCGAGCTGGTAGTGCCGCAAATTGATTACCGATAAATTTTAGAAACTGGAACCTCAAAGGAAACTTAAATGGAAGCTGTCTCCCCCACCATCCTCAATCTCATCATTTTCGTGCTGGCCATCTACGTCGGCTATCACGTGGTGTGGACGGTTACACCCGCGCTGCACACGCCGCTGATGGCGGTGACGAATGCGATTTCAGCCATCGTCATCGTCGGTGCCATGCTAGCTGCGGCTTTGACGGAAACGACACTTGGCAAAACCATGGGCGTGCTGGCCGTGGCGCTTGCTGCTGTCAATGTGTTTGGCGGGTTTTTAGTCACGCGCCGAATGCTGGAAATGTTTAAGAAAAAAGAGCGCAAGGTTGTGCCAGCGGTTGAAGGAGCAAAAGCATGAGCATGAATCTTGTTACTTTTTTATATCTCGTCGCCTCGATTTGCTTTATTCAAGCACTCAAAGGCTTGTCGCACCCCACCACCTCGATTCGCGGTAACGCGTTTGGTATGGCGGGTATGTTGATTGCTGCTGTCACTACGGCGGCGTTGATTTTTGAGCTCTCTAAGGGCTCGCTGACTGGCTTGTCTTGGGTGCTCTTGGGGCTACTGGTTGGCGGCACGGCTGGTACGATCATGGCTAAGCGCGTGGAGATGACCAAGATGCCTGAGCTGGTGGCTTTTATGCACAGCATGATTGGCTTGGCGGCGGTATTTATTGCGATTGCGGCCGCGGTTGAACCCCATGCATTTGCGATTGCAGCCAAAGGCGTGGCTATTCCTATGGGCAATCGTTTGGAGTTGGCGCTGGGCGCGGTCATTGGTGCCGTCACGTTTAGCGGCTCGGTAATTGCGTTTGGCAAGTTGTCTGGCAAGTACAAGTTCCGTTTGTTCCAAGGTGCGCCTGTGCAGTTTGCGGGTCAGCACAAGCTGAACTTGGGATTGGGCCTTTTGATGCTGGCTGCGATTGGCAACTACACATTCACGCAATCAAGCGAATCGTTTTATGCTGCTTTGGCGATTGCGTTTGTGATGGGCGTGCTCATCATCATCCCGATTGGCGGCGCGGACATGCCTGTGGTGGTGTCCATGCTGAACAGC
>JANPAY010000123.1:0-10516 GCA_031430155.1 Comamonadaceae bacterium | reverse complement strand
GAGCCACGGTATGGCACGTGAAGTAATTTCAATCCCGTACGTGCAGCAAACGCTTCGCCTGCAATGTGCTGCGTGCTGCCAATGCCCGAGCTGGCGTATTGATAAGTGTTTGGTTTGGCACGGATGTCGGCGATGAGTTCCGCCACATTTTTGGCTTGAACAGAAGATCCCACGACCAACACATTGGGTACAGCCATCACCATGCCAATGGGCGTAATGTCTTTCAGCGCGTCGTAACTCAGTTTGAGCAAATGTGGCGCAATCGCTTGGCCGGTGGTGGTGGCGACCAAGAGCGTATGTCCATCGGGCGCGGCCTTGGCGGTAATTTCTGCGGCGATGGTGTTGGATGCGCCTGCACGGTTCTCGACCACGACGGGCTGCTTCAAACCGGCACTCATTTTTTCGGCCAATACTCGGGCAATGATGTCAGTGCCACCGCCAGGGGAGGCGCCAACCATAATTTTGATGGGTCGAGTTGGAAAATTTTGCGGATAGGTTTGAGCCATGGCGCTCTGTGCGAAGCCAAGCATAGTAAGGGCTAGAGAGAAGATATGTTTCATTTGGAAGCTCCCATTTTTGTTGCAACTAATAGCGCATTGGTCATGGCCTGCGTGGTGGCAGTTCCCGTTCCAGCCAAATCATAGGCTGTTCCGTGGGCGGGTGTGGTAATCGGAATTGGCAGTCCGCCATGCACCGTCACGCCGCGCTCAAAGCCCATCAGCTTGATGGCGATTTGTCCTTGGTCGTGGTACATCGTTACGACCGCTTGATAAACGCCTTCGCGCGCTTTGATGAACAGCGTGTCGGCAGGAAAGGGGCCGCGTGCATCGATGCCCTTGGCTTGCAAAATCTTCACAGCGGGTTCGATGATGTCGATTTCTTCACGTCCACATGTGCCGCCATCGCCGCCGTGCGGATTAAACGCCGCCACAGCAATCACAGGCTTTGGAATGCCGTAAGCCACAAGGGCTTTGTGGATAAGGCAAGCAGCCGCATCGATACGTTCGGCGGTGATGAACTCAGCGGCATCTTTGAGTGGCACGTGCGATGACACGCGGGCCGTCCATAAATCACCCAGCGTATTGAACTCACAATAAAAATCTTGGATGCCAAGGTAGTTGGCAAAGTGAGAGGCTTCGTCGTCAAACTTGAGGCCGCCCAGCTTCATGGCTTGCTTGTTGAGTGGCGCAAAGCAGATCGCTTGGATTTGGTTGGACGTTGCGGCATCCAAACAAAACTCGAGCGTTTGCAAAATCGCACGACCCGCATGGGTATTGGCTTTACCTAGGGGAACCTCTTCCTCTTTCAACAGCGGCAGCTCTAAAAACGAGAGTCCGCGTTTCGCATCTTCAAAGCGCGTAATAGCGATGGTTGGAACTTGAACTTTAGCAAAAGTTTGTGCGCGCTCCCACATCCAACGATCACCCACGATGACCCACGCGGTGTGTTCGGGTACAGGCGTAAGACTGAGCGCTTTGACCAGTAGCTCGGGACCAACGCCAGCGGCGTCGCCCATGGTCAATGCGACCGTTGTGAATTGGGTCATCACATTAGTCTCCAAGAACGACGCCTTCGCGGCGCGGGTCAGCACCGCCCACAAAGCCGCTGCTTGTCTTTTGAATGCCTTGCAAGCCGCTGGTCATGTTGACTTCGCGTATCTCGTGGCCGCGTGCTTTAAGCGCATCAATAGTCGCTGCCGGAAAACGCTTTTCTTCTAAAACGGTCGGTCCATTCAGCGAGCCAAAGTTGGGCAAATTGATCGCATCTTGCGGCGTCATTCCCCAGTTCAGGATGCCATACAAAGTTTTGGCGGTGTAGTGAATGATGAGTGCGCCGCCTGGGCTGCCAACACTAGCAAAAATTTGCCCCGTGGCTTTGTCAAACACCAAGGATGGCGACATAGAAGAGCGGGGGCGCTTGCCTGGCTCTACTCGGTTTGCAATGGGTTTTCCCTCTGTATCGGTGGGTGCAAAGCTGAAATCAGTCAGTTCGTTATTCAGCAAAAATCCGCCTGATAAGACTTTGCCATCTGCGCCTAATTTACCGCGATTCACCATTTGACGTGATCCCCAAGCGTCTTCAATGGTGGTGGTCATGGCAAGCGCATTACCAAAACCATCGACAATGCTGATGTGGCTTGTGCCGTACTCGATCTGATGCGGCATGGGTGCGTAGGCTGATTTCGCGCCCGCGGGTGTGCCTGGCTTGGCGACTTTCATGCTCTGCTCGCCAATCAGCTTGGCTCGGGATGCCAGGTAGTCGGGTGCAACTAAGCTTTTCCAATCACCAGCGGGTGCCTGCACAAAATCGGGGTCACCAAGGTATTGTGCGCGGTCAGCGAATGCGAGGCGAGAGGCTTCTGTATAGGCGTGCAAAAAATTGGCATCAACCAAGGATGAGCTAGTTTGGGTCATTCCCAAAATTTGCGCTATGGCAATTGCACCTGAGCTGGGTGGGGGCATGCCGCAAAGCTGAAAAATTTTGTTTAAAGCGCTTTTGTAGTCTGTACAAAATGCTTCACGCACTTTGGGCTGATAGCCCGACAAATCAGTCAATGACAGCATGCCCGCGTTAGTGGGGTGTGATTGAACTTTTTTTACAATCGCCTCAGCAACTTCGCCCTCATGCAATGCTTTTGACCCGTTTGCTGCGATTAACTTCAAGACATCAGCGTATTCAGGATTTTTAAGAACGTGACCAACAGGCCAAGGTTTGCCAGAAGCATCGTAAAAATAAGCCGCAGCAATGGCATCTTTCTTTAAATGCACCTCGGTGCCGAGTAACGTATTCATGCGTGGGCTGACTTTGAAGCCCTTGCTAGCCAGCTCGATAGCGGGTTGAAACAGGACGCCCCACGCTAGCTTGCCGTGCTGTTTGTGCGCAAGCTCCAGCATCCGGACGGTGCCAAGTGCGCCGACGGATTTGCCGCCCACAACCGCATCAATAAACGCCATGGGCTTGCCATCTGCTTTGATAAAGAGCTGTTCGGTCGCTGAGGCGGGCGCAGTCTCTCGGCCATCGAAGGCCTGCAGGCCATATCCAGTAGGGTTTGCGGCGGCATGCAGCAGGAATGCTCCGCCGCCAATGCCGCTAGACTGCGGCTCGACTAATCCTAAAACCAGTTGCACGGCAACAGCGGCATCGACCGCAGAGCCACCAGCTTTCAGTATTTGATAGCCCGCGTCGGTAGCCAATGGGTTGGCTGCTGCAACCGCAAATTTGTTAGTCGTCACGCTACGTTTTTCGGTGTAACCCGATGCACCTTCGGGCTGCGCAATCTCAGCCGGTGCTAGGTAAGTAAAGCTGGCAGGGCGGGTCGAGCTGCTAGGGCTTGGTGATAAAGATGAGCAAGCCGCAAGCGCGAGTGTGCCAAGTACGAGACCGGCTATCTGAGTCAGTTTGCGTTTAAACATTTTGAGTCTCCAAGTTCTCCATGGCTTCGGCTAACCAGTCGGTAGGCAAGGGTGTGTCGATAAATGGCACTAGCGCGATTGAGATTTTTTGAGCATCGCCCAGGCTAACTTGAACACTATTTTTTCCTGCTCTGTGTGTTGCTAGTAACCAAGCCAATAGAGCGCATTCTTCGGCGCTAGGCGCCGAGCCTACATTGGCCATGAGATTTGTAAAACTGTTGGCTGAAAGCTCCGAGCCCAAAGCGACCAAGAGATCGGCTACGGCTGGATCGCTCCATTTTTGTAGCTGCTGGGTCATGTGCTGCGCCACTTGCGTATGGCGCTGCGCTTCGGATTGCATCCAATCTGTGTAATGTAGCGAACGCCAGTTCATTTGCAATGAAACGCCGCCCAACTGTTTGACGATGCGAACATATTGGTACAAGGCGGCATTAGATGCCCGATCGAGACCGCAAATCAGCGCTAAATTATTAACACGGTTAGCAAGCAGCTGGGCTTGCTGCACCTGAATTTTTGCGTGCAGGAGCTCATCGCGCTCGCTACGAAGCGTGGACACTTCCACCGCCAAGCGCACTTCGGTGCGAAGCATCTCTAAATCCCAAGGTTTGGTGATGTAGCGGTAAATCTCGCCAGCATTGATAGCCACTATGGCCTCACCAAGCTCCGAGTAGGCTGTGGTCAAAATACGCAGAATTTTGGGGTGATGCTCGCGTGCGTAACGCAAGAGCTCGTTGCCGCTAGCGCCAGGCATACGTTGATCGGAAATTAGGACGCAAATGTCATCACCTTGCGCTTGCAAAATTTGAATGCCCTCAGCAACCGACAAGGCGGTGAGCACGCGGTAATTGGGGCTGATGAGGCGGTCAAAGTACTTGAGCGCCATGGCTTCGTCATCAACATACAAAATAGTTGCTTGAGTCATCTTCAGTCCTTCTTGTTATAGGGGAAATGCAAAGTCACGGATGTGCCTGCCTTTGTTGAATGGACGCTGATATTGCCATTTAAAGATAGCATAATTTTTTTACAAAAAATCAATCCCATGCCACTACCGCCCGCAACGGCCTCATGGCTTGCAGACGGACGGCTTGCCAAGAGACGTGTTAATACCGCAGGAGGAATGCCAGGTCCGTTATCGCTGATCCGAATACTATGCCCAACCATCGTTGTTGGCGCTTTGCTGTCCGCGACCTGTATTTGAATCAAGGGTTTTTGTGTGTAATTTTGCAGCGCCTGTATGGCATTTTGCATAATGCTCGTGAGGCACAAATACACTAAATTTTGCTTCGTTTCAATTGGGAAATCATCCTTAATATCAAGCTCAATCCAGTTCTGCCGCTCACCTTGAGGCGAAGACATTTCGGTACAGAGTAGATGAACGAGCCGCGCCGCTTGAATCGGACTCGTCTCCGTTGCCGCAAAAGCCGTGTGCGTAGATTGTGTAAACCCCGCCATCAGATTTTGACAGGCTGATAAGTTGCGCTGGGAGGCTAGCAGCGCAGGCAAAACACTCTTCAAGTGATGAGGCATTTGCTGAGAGGCATCAACTTCAGTGAGCGTGCTTTGAATCATATTTAAACAGGATGCGATGACCGTGAGTGGTGCATAAAACTCGGTCGCAATAAATCCCAAGGAGTCTCGCATGCCGCCAATACTGTTCTCCATGTGATCGCGCGCCATTAAGGACTGCTGAAACATGGCTAAAGCCTCTTTGAGAGAGCGCCGCATCAACTTGTCATCCCAAGGTTTTTCTAATACTTTAAACACCAATTGCTGGTTCACGGCCTGTAGGACTAAATCCTTGTCAGCATAAGCACTGACCAGAATTTTGACAATCCATGGATGTGTTTGATTGAGTGTGCGTAGCAGCTCGAGTCCATCCCGCTCAGGCATACGAAAATCGCTGACAACAACCGCAATATCGTCGCCAAAAAGTTGCATCGTGGTCAAGGCGGCTTCGGCTGAGTTCGCGCAATAAACGGTGTAGTCTTTGCTAAAACTTTTTTCAAACCATTTAGTCGACATGGGCTCATCGTCAACAAATAGTATCGCTTTGGCATGTCGATTCTTCGGGGTCATGTACTATTTCCTACAGGCAAATCAAATGCAAATTCGGTCCACTCACCGTCCAAACTGGTGACCGTCAATTCGCTACCGTGGCGTTGAATGATGGCATAGCTAACGGCAAGTCCGAGCCCAAGGCCGTGCCCCACATCGCGAGTGGTAAAAAAAGGTTCAAATACTCGGGTCAAATTTTCGGGTTTGATGCCAGTACCGTTGTCGCGAACCGTGACATAGAGTCTCGGGCTATGGTCCGTAGCGCTTGGTGCATGCCATGCTTTGATGTGAATCAGAGGCTGCGCACAAGCTGACTTTTTAAGCGCAAGTGCTGCGTTGGTTGCCAAGTTAATGAGCACACCAATCATGGCGGGCTCATCACCTAAAACATGCGTGTCAATGGGCAGGTCTTGCTCAATGGCAATATCCTTCAATTCAAAACCTGATAAACGCAGACCAGAGCGCAGCGCATTTTCAAAAAGGAAAACACGGCGAGTATCCTCACCAGGCTTTTGATAGGCAAAAGTTTTTAAGTCTGTCACGATGTCGCGAACACGCGTCATGCCTTCTTTGGCATCGGCAAGGCTTTCTTTCAGCATGGTGTTTGATAGGGATTCGGGTTCCATCTCTGCCATGCCAATGGCCATCATGCTGTAGTTGACAGGGTTGTTGAGCTCATGCAACAAGCCCGCAGATAAAGTGCCTAAAGCTGACATCTTTTCTTGCTGGATCATGTGACCTTTGATGTCAGCCAGATTGCGATTGCTTTGCTCGAGCGAGGTGTTTTTAAAGGCCAAACTCTTTTTGAGTTGAAAGGCCTCCCAGCGCCAAATTTCGTTGTAAATAGCAATGGCAACAGAAATGAGTGAGAAAAATAAAATAAAAATGGAATTGCCTAGGAAGGTATCCAGGTGAATAGGTGCTGGGTTGTGAAATAGACAGGCAACGCCATACGTGGCAAGTGTGAACACGCCAAATAGAAACGCTTCAAAGATTGAAATAGGCAAAATAAATGCAAGCCCTGCCAAGGCAAAGGTCAGACCCACAAAATAAATAGATTTTTCTGCACCTGTGAGGCAGATCATGTACGCAATCATGATTTGAGGAATACTCATCCAAAAATAAATCAAGTACTTGACATAGCGAACACCTAGCCGTGTCTCCGAGGCCAATAGGGATAGCATAATGATCGCGGCCGCAAGTATACGAATCAGAAAGAAATCCGACACCTGCGAGCGGAAATTGAAATAATCTAAGCCAATGCCTGACACAATGAGGCCAGCAGTGATAAGGCAGGCACGGCGGTTGTAAAACAACATGTAGGCTTGCAATTCGGACAAGTACCCCGTATCCTTGCGATACGAAATAAATTGTGAAATTTGATCGCGCAGCATACTAGATGCGATAAGTTGACTCTAAGAAAACGTTAACACCTGTTGTATCCGTAAAGCAATCAATGTCTTGATAATTCTCCGGGAGAATTTTGTACATGTCTGCTTCGTTTCGATAGATCAGATGCCATTCCAAGAAATGTTCCATCCAATTTTTTTCGGGATTGCTGCTGTGGACGTTGGTGACCAGAATCTTGGCTTGGTTTCTGAGGCAAGACGTAAAGTATTCAATCAGCCGTGTGCAAACCTTATCGGACAAATAGTCAAACAAACCTGCGCAGTAGATGTAATCATATTTTTCAGACTCTTCGACGATTAGATTTTTGGTCGCTCGCTTGAGCAGCAAATGCACCGATTCATGTCTCGTACTGATCGTGACAGCTAGACTCTTTTGAAGAACAATCTTGTCAAGTTTTTCTTTAGTGTGTTTGAGTGTCTCTTCGCTGAAATCTAACAGCACAAACTCTACGTTATTGATTTGATCTGCTTCTTTTAAGAGTCGCTCCAACTCAATGGCAGGTCCGCAGCCGATAGTGAGAATGCGGAATTTCTTGGTTGTATCTTGCCGCGCATGGATGGCACGAGTGAGGCGGTCTACCAAAATCACAATGCGATTTCGGTGCGCCTCTGCTACTTTGGCTTGCAAAAACATGAAGTTCACAAGCTGAAAGTAGGAGCTAGGTCCCTGCCGCGGATCGCTAATGATTTGATTCACCATCTCGTAGTCACCTGCATAGCCTAGCGGCTTGGCAAAGGTCCGGTACACGAATGGCGCTCTCAATATGAGCGGGTGGATGGCTGTTTGCGCATAGCTTCGGTGACTCGCCGAGAGCTCTAGATCTACCAAACTGGCTTGATCTTCAAAATTTTCTAGGTAGGACTTGCCTTTTTCCAAAAGTGGAACGGCAATATCAAAAAACACATCCTCACGTATGCGTCCTAAGCTATCTTTTGGCAGGCCGCTGTTGATATCGATTTGGTCAATCCAGCGGTTAATCTCAGCAAAATAGGAGCGCATTTCGTTAATAACGATTTGATACTCTTTGTTAATTTTGAATCGCGTATCCCATTCTTCAACGAAAGCCCTGGCTTCAAGTTTGACACGATCCAAGTCTTGATGAATCGCATGGAATTCGCTCCATTCATCGATCAACGTCACCGAGACAATCGCCATCAATCCTGCATAGACCAAGCCGTTGATAAACGCTTTGCCTTGGTAGATGACCTGTTCGGCGCCGGCCCGAATCGTGAGGTCAGACAACACTTCGCTGACTTGCACGATCGAGTAGGGGTTATAGACCTCCATCACGAGGGAGCGCCGCTGGATATTGGTTAGCGTCCCTCTAGCCGTTTCGCCTTGGCTATTTTTAAACGAGATAACCGGATCGATAGGGCGAATGGGCTTCATTGACGGGCGCTGAGCTAATTAACGTGGAGCTAGGCGAATCGCACCGTCCAAGCGAATCACTTCGCCGTTCAGCATATCGTTTTCGATGATGTGCTTGGCCAGTTTGGCGTAATCGTTGGGCGTACCCAAACGGCTAGGGAACGGCACGGCCGCCGCTAGTGCGTCTTGCACATCTTGCGGCATACCAAACATCATGGGCGTGCCAAAGATGCCAGGCGCGATCGTCATGTTGCGGATGCCACTGCGAGCTAGGTCGCGTGCAATCGGTAGCGTCATGCCGACTACGCCGCCCTTGGTGGCGCTATAGGCCGCTTGACCAATTTGCCCGTCATAAGCCGCAACCGACGCGGTGTTCACAATCACGCCGCGCTCGCCTGTGGCTTCTGGTGTGTTGCTAGACATGGCGTGCGCTGCAAGGCGAATCATGTTGAACGTGCCGACTAAGTTGACGTTAATCACGCGCAGGTAGGTGTCCAGTGCGTGTGGGCCATCTTTGCCAACGGTTTTTTCGCCGATGGCAATGCCTGCGCAGTTGATGAGTCCCATCAGTTTGCCCATGCTGACAGCTTTGGCAACCACTGCTTTGCCATCTTCTTCGCTGCTGACGTTGCACTTAACAAACGCGCCGCCTAGTTCTTTGGCGATGGCTTCGCCCTTTTCAGCTTGCATGTCGGCAATGACGACCGTGGCACCGTTGGCTGCCAGCATACGGGCTGTGCCCTCGCCAAGACCCGATGCGCCACCTGTGACGATAAAAACTTTGTTTGCGATTTCCATGTTTGATTCCTATAAAAAATGAGATTAATCGAAGTCAGCCTATGATTATGAGATGAATACTCGCTTAGCGGCTCATATTGCCGCATTTTTTCTTGTGATTTTGCTGATCGGTTGCGCTGGATTACCCCCTACAGGACCTGCACCTATTGTGGATAACTTACCAGCCAAAACGCCGTTCAAAGTCGCGCTAGCGCTAGGCGGCGGCGCGGCGCGTGGCTTTGCGCACATTGGGGTCATTCAGGTGTTGGAAGAAAACGGGATCAAGCCCGATCTTGTCGTGGGCACCTCAGCAGGCAGCTTGGTTGCAAGTATTTATGCGACAGGTAAGGACGGCAAAGCGCTGCAAAAAATTGCCGAAGAGATGGACGAATCCACGATTACAGACTGGACATTGCCGTTTTTTAATCGCGGCGGTGTGCTTCGCGGCGATGCTTATGCTAAATATGTCGGGGTGCTGGTCGATCAAAAATTGATAGAGCAAGCCGTGCTGCCGCTGGGTATTGTGGCGACAGATCTGAAAACAGGCCACGGCGTGCTGTTTCGGCGGGGCGACATTGCCACGGCCGTTAGAGCCTCAAGCGCCGTTCCAGGGATTTTTCCGCCCGTCAAAATTTCGGGGGTTGACTATGTAGACGGTGGACTGGCTTCGCCTGTTCCCGTACGCTTTGCAAGGCAAATGGGCGCTACGATTGTGATCGCTGTTGACATTTCCTCTGCGCCAGATGGCGAATCGTCCGACGGGACTTTGAGTATTTTGCTAAAGACTTTCACTATCATGGCCAAAAGCATCAACGACTTCGAACTCAAAAATGCCGATGTGATGGTGCGCCCATCGCTGGTGGGGGTAGGCAGCTCGGATTTCACCGCCAAAAAACGCGCGATTGACGCTGGCCGTGCTGCCATGCTGGCCGAGTTACCCAAATTGCGGGCGCTGCTGGCGCAGTGATTTTTAATACGAGTGACTATGTTACTATACAAATTAATTTTCGTATAGTAATTTTTGAAACCCGTATCACACCATGTACGCAACTTTGTCACTAGGTGCTCAAACCGCTTACGCTGAATTGTTTGACCAAGCGACAAGTCTTGAATTGTCTGGCTTTGCCAAACTGCGCGGCGCTTTTCATGTGCGGGAATTGCGAGGCCATGAATATGTTTATTTTGGTTTTCGCGACACAGATGATGTTGGGCGCATGGCCTACGTTGGCCCCAATAACGAGCGAGTGCAAGCGTTGATTGCTGCCAGTGTCGCTGGTGCCAAACCCCAGCAATTACAGCCGCTCGTGCGATCCGCTGCGGCGCTAGGCGTGATGCCCGCTATTGATAAACACTACAAAATTATTCAGCGCTTATCGGATTACGGATTTTTTAAAGCAGGCGGATTGCTGATTGGAACGCACGCTTTCATTGCCATGGGCAATATGCTGGGTGTGCGCTGGACAGGCGGTGATAAGACGCTGGATGTTGACTTC
>JANPAY010000122.1:0-2208 GCA_031430155.1 Comamonadaceae bacterium | reverse complement strand
CCAAAATTGACGAGTTCAAAGGCGCCTGGCGCGCCCTTGGTACGCTTGCGCCTGAGCGCTTGTTTTCTCTGCGCCGTGTGGCGACCATTGAAAGCATCGGCTCGTCCACCCGTATTGAGGGAAGCAAACTGACGAACCGTGAGGTGGAGGAGTTGCTGGCTCGCTTAGAGATCAAAAAATTTGATACCCGCGATGAACAGGAAGTTGCAGGCTATGCGCAGGTCATGGAACTGGTCTTTTCGTCTTGGCAGCACATTACTTTTACAGAAAACCATATCCAACAATTACACCGAGACTTACTCCAGCACAGCACAAAAGATGAGCGCCACCGTGGAAACTATAAAACCACGACCAACCACGTCGGAGCATTTGACGCAGCAGGCAATCAAGTCGCGATTATTTTTGAAACGGCTACGCCTTTTGACACGCCGCGTTTGATGACTGAATTGGTAGATTGGTATGGCCGCGAAACCAGAGAGCAAAACGTACACCCCCTTTTGCGTATTGCGGCTTTTGTTGTGGTCTTTTTAGAAATTCACCCCTTCAAAGATGGCAATGGTCGCCTATCGCGTGTGCTGACAACGCTGCTGTTACTACAAGCTGGTTATGCCTACGTACCCTACAGCTCTCTAGAGGCCGTCGTCGAGCAAAACAAGCAAGCCTACTATCTCGCTCTACGGCAAACGCAAGGCACTATTCGCACTGACAAGGCGAACTGGCAACCTTGGACTCTTTTCTTTTTGCGCTCGCTTTCATCACAAGTCATTCGATTAGAAGAAAAAGTAACGCATGAAAAATTAGTGCTAGCCGCTTTGCCCGCACTGTCGCTACAAATTATTGAGCTTGCTCAAAAACAGGGACGCGTCACCATGAACGATATTGTTTTAGCCAGCGGTGCAAATCGCAACACGGTCAAAATACATTTAAGAAAATTGACAGCAACCCAGCAGTTAACCCAACACGGCGCGGGACGCGGCGTTTACTACGATTTAACCTAACGCTTTAATGCGCTCCACATGCGCAGCCAGCGACCGCATCGCAATCGGCCACAGTTTCGGGCTCACATCGTCATAGGCCAATGCAACCAATTCGTCCAAAGCAGCGCTGGGCATAGCTTGCAGAGCATTTTTCACTTTCGCCTCACGCCCGAGGCGGTGCGCTTTAAGTTTGGCAATCGCGTCTTTGGCAAAGCCCAAAACATAGCCATGTGCGGGCAAAATATATTGAATGTCGTGCTGCTCGCAAGCGGCTGTTAGCTTATCCAGCGCTTGCAGGTAATCGGTCATGTTGCCATCGGGCGGGTCAATCACTGTGGTGCTGCCGTTCAAGATGTGATCGCCTGAAATGAGAATGCCATCCTCTTCTAGCGCCCAACAGACATGGTTTGCAGCGTGGCCTGGAGTGTGAATGGCGCGTAGTGTGATGGTCAGATCACCGCCCTTCAGCGTCAGCACATCGCCATCTTTGGTTTGTACATCAGGCGTAAATTCTGAATGCGGCCTGCTGGTTGGCAGGTTTTTCATACCGTAGATTTTGGGCACGCCCAAATCCGAGCCTTGCTGGGAAGCCTTGCTACATAAGGCTTGCAGCGGTATCGCTGCTGGCGAATGATCGGGGTGCGAGTGCGTGCAGACGATGGCGCGGATGTCCACAACGCCATCCGCATTCTTGCAGGCATCAAAGAGTCGTTGCACATGCGCTTTGTCGGCATCGGGAGTCGATAAGTCATACGTGCCATACGGACCTGGGTCGATGACGATAAAGCCCGTATCCACCGTCCCGATGATGTAGCTGTTGGTACCCGGCCCCGTCATCATGCTGGGATTGCCACACGTTAAGCGGCGCACGTGTTTTAAGAGTGGCACGGGCGCGTCGTGCGTCCAGTCGAGCGCATGGCGTTTGATGCCGTCGGGGCACACCAGCGCTAGCTCGCCGTAGGGCGCATCGCTCTCCATGTAGTAGTGTGGCTTGCCGCCTAGCATGGCGGAACGTGGCGTGCTGTCCCAATGCGCTTGGTTGCTCTCGCACGCGGCTAAAACTGCTGCCGTATTTGCAAATTTCGCCAACCACTCCAGCGTGCGAATGGTCGGAAAAATCATCGGGAATTGTTTGACTTGATGCATCGCCAGCGCCTCTTGCGGCTTCACCCACGTAGGCAAAAACTGCTCTTGCTCATCGGCCACAGGCGTTTGCCCCTCGGGCATGGGT
>JANPAY010000121.1:0-10278 GCA_031430155.1 Comamonadaceae bacterium | reverse complement strand
ACTTGGCTTGCAACCCGTCGTCAATGACCTTTTTTTCACTGGTCAAAGTCATGCCCGCATCTTTGGCAGTCTCCAGCAACAAGATGGAAAAATCTACATCTTCGTGACCATGGCCAACCATGCGCGCCACCGACTCTCGCGTCGCCGCTGCCGCTGGCATTGCCACGCCGTAGGTCTTGGCCGAAGCCATACCCAAATCCATGTCCTTTAAGAGCAGCTTGGGCGTAAACGTAACGTGGTCGAAATCGAGATTAGTGAGCACGGGCGTTTTGTAGCGCGTGTACATGCTGCCCAGCACCGAGTCGTTGATCGACTCCAAAAACACGTGGCGCGGGATACCTGCTTTTTCTGCCATCACGGTGATTTCGCACAGGTTTTGAATCACCACGCCAAACATCACGTTGTGCGCGATTTTCCAGACGCGGGCTAGCTCGCCTTCGCCCACCCACATGACCTTGCGAGCCATCGCCTGCAAATACGGTTCGGCCTTGTCGTACAAGGCACGCGGGCCCGATGACACCATGAGCAGCTTGCCCGCCTTGGCAACCTTGGCGTTGCCCGATACAGGCGTGCACAAGTACGCCACGCCCATGGCTTCAAGCCGCTCGCGGATTTCAGCCGAGCCTTCTTGCGAAATAGAGGAACTATCGACCACGACCTTGGGTAGCAGCTTGCCTGTGGTGAGTCCGCCTTCGCCAAAGAGCACTTCTTTCAAGTCGTCGGTGGTGGAGACCATGGTGAACACGACTTCGCAACTCGCAAGGTCTTGCTTGCTTGCGGCAATGGATGCGCCATAAGCCACCAGCGGCTCGGCTTTAGAGGCGGTGCGATTCCACACCGTCGCCTTGTAGCCCCCAGCCAGCAAGCGTTTGACCATCGCTTCGCCCATACGGCCAAGGCCTATCCAGCCGATAGAGTGTGCAGTTTGTGTTGTCATTGTTTTTGTGCTCCTAAAATCCAAATACTAACCAACTTAAGGATTAAAAATGAACGAGAACGAAGCCTACAAGACAGGTCTAGCCGTCCGCAAAAAAGTACTAGGCGAAGCCTATGTGAACGCTGCAATGGCAAATATGAACGCGTTTACTGAACCGCTACAGCAGTTCGTGACCGAACATGCGTGGGGCAATGTGTGGACTCGTCCCGGTTTAGACCTCAAAACCCGCAGCATGATTAATCTGGGTATGTTGATTGCTAGCAATCGCCCACATGAACTCAAAATTCACCTCAAAGGCGCGGTGCGCAATGGTGTGAGTAAAGAGGAAATGGTTGAAATATTTTTGCAAGCAGGCGTTTACTGCGGTGCACCCGCCGCAATGGATGGCTTCAGACTGGCAAAAGAAGTATTTGCAGAAATGGAAGCTGAAAAAGAGAGCGGATAGCTGGTAGGGATAGCTGATTACTCACCCTTAATCCCCGCATCCTTAATTAACTTGCCATATTTCGCGTACTGAATCCGCATTGCTCTGCCTAACTCATCGGGCGATAAGCCACGCGGGGTAAGACCTTGCGCTATGAGTTTGCTTTGCACCTCAGAGTCGGCAAGCGTTTTTGTGATCTCTTTGTACAGTTGATCGATGATGGCTTTCGGTGTGCCACCGGGTGCCATCATGGCGAACCAGCTGTTGAACTCGAAGCCTGCGAGGCCGCTCTCATTCACCGTGGGTATGGTTGGAAATTGCGCCATACGTTTGGGCGTAGAGACCGCAATCAAACGCAGTTTGCCTGCTTGCACGAGCGAGTTGACCGTTGCAATACCTTGGAAGGCCGCGTCCACTTCCTTGCCCGCCACGCCAACTGCCGCCTGCGTTGCGCCCTTGTACGGCACGTGCGTGACGTTGATGCCCGCTTGGTTTGCGAACAGCGCCATCGCAATGTGCTGTGGGCTACCGTTTCCGCCAGAACCGTAGTTCAACTTGCCGGGATCACGCTTGGCTGTTGCAATAAAGTCAGCTACCGTTTTGATGGGCGAGTCGCTATTGACGACCAAACCCCATTCAACCGTAGCAACTAAGGAGATGGGCTCGAAGTCTTTCAAAATGTCCCAAGTCTGCGGTTTCATGTTCGGCAGCATGGTCATGATGCTGTCGTTAAAGCCGGCAAGCGTATAGCCGTCTGGCGCGGATTTAGCCACGCGGTCTGCACCAATCGCACCGGCTGCGCCGAGCAGGTTTTCAATCACGATGCCTTGCCCCATGTCGGTGCTCATCTTTTGCACCACGATGCGCGCGGCGTTATCGACGGCGCTACCTGCGGCTAGCGGCACGATCAGTTTGATGGATTTGTTTGGATAGGCGTTTTGCGCGAGGGATAGGTTGCTAAAAATCAAACCGATAAATAGTGCGATGAATTTCATAAATAGTCCCTAGTGAGTGTCTCTAGTTTATTTCTCGGACAGCAGGCATGGCATGCTCTAGCGCGAATTGGTCTAATTTTTCAACTAATGTCAGCGGCAGCGGTACGCCAGCCCGCGCATTGTCCACGCGGCGCTGCTGGCTTTGCTCGCCAGGTAACCAAATGCGATCCACATCAGGCATGCGCTCGCTGCTGCGTAGCTCTTGCACCAGCTTATCGACGCGGGTTTTGAAAGCATCGACATCGCCAAAAGCTGAGAGGTCAATGGCCAAAATTGCTTGCCCCGTGTTGGTGGTGGTTGTGTCGTCATGATTGAAGTCGATAACTTCACTGCCCATCGCTGCACCATTTAAAGTGCCAGCCAGTAACCCGACGATGAGCGCCAAGCCATAGCCCTTGTAGCCGCCAATGGGCATCAAGAATCCCGCTTCGGCACGCTTGGGATCTAACAGCGGTTGACCAAGCCTGTCCATCATCCAGCCCAGCGGCATCATTTCGCCCTTCATCGCTTTGGCTTTGACTTTGCCGTATGCCGCCACTGTTGTCGCCATGTCGAGCACGATAGGCGACTCACTACCTGCAGGCACAGCCACGGAAATCGGATTGGTCGAGAGGAGCATATCGAGCCCACCCCAAGGCGGTAAATGGTTGGCGTTACCGACAGCAAAGTACATGCCAATCATGTTCTCCATCATGGGCATCCGCGCATACAAAGACGCGGGACCCGCATGGTTGCTGTGGTGCGCACCCACCCACGCCACGCCGCACACCTTGGCTTTTTCAATGGCGAGTTCGGCGGCACGCTTCATTACCAAATGCCCCATGCCGTTATCACCATCGAGTAACGCCATGCCAGCACGTTCACTCGTGATTTTGATTTGCGGTGTGAGATTCATGCCGCCTGCTTTGATGCGCCTTGCGTAAGGCAACAAGCGAATCACACCATGCCCATCCGAGCCTTGCAGTTCGGCCTCTGCCATCAAGTTGCCGACGACGCTTGCGTCTGCGCTTGGAAGCCCAAGCCGCTCCATGGCCACGCCCATAAAGCGCTGAAGTTGGGCGTAGGGGATGCGGATATCAGTCATCGCTAGGCCTTATCGAATAAGGCTTTGTACTGATCTCGCAGCAAGTTTTTTTGCACTTTGCCCATGGTGTTGCGCGGTAGTTCGTTTACCACAAAACAACGCTTGGGAATTTTGAAATTAGCAAGGCTGGATTTGAGGCTAGCCAAAATCGCTGCATCATCTAATTTGGTATTCGGTTTAGCAATCACCACCGCTACGCCGACCTCGCCAAAGTCGGGATGCGGCACGCCGATGAGTGCGCTCTCGGCAACGCCTGTCATCTCGTTGATATAGCCTTCAATCTCTGCGGGATAGACGTTGTAGCCGCCGCTGATGATGAGATCTTTGCTACGTCCCACGATGTGCACGTAGCCGCGCTCGTCAATCTTGCCTACGTCGCCTGTGCGGAAAAAGCCATCTTTGGCAAATTCTTCTGCCGTCTTTTCGGGCATGCGCCAATAGCCTTGGAAGATGTTGGGACCTTTGACTTGCAGGCCACCAATTTCGCCCACAGGCAGCACTTTGTCTTGCTCACCACAAACGCGCAACGTCACGTCAGGCAAAGGAAAGCCCACCGTTGCGGCGCGGCGCTCAGATTGATTGTCATAGCGTGCGTCTGCTTTGTACGGGTTCGAAGTCAGCATCGCCGTTTCGCTCATGCCGTAGCGTTCTAGGATGGTGTGACCCGTGCGGGTTTGCCAATCGTCAAACGTTTCTTTGAGTAGTGGCGCAGAACCTGCGACAAAGAGTCGCATATTTTTTGTCGCTTCTTTCGTGAGTCCTGGCTCAGACAAGAGGCGTGTGTATAGCGTAGGCACACCCATAAACACGGTCGCTTCCGCCATTTTTTGCAGTACGAGTTTGGGATCGAATTTGGATAGCCAAATCATTTTGCTGCCGTTGAGTAACGCACCGTGAATCGCCACGAACAAACCATGCACGTGGAAGATCGGCAGCGCGTGAATCAAGACATCGCCTTGCTTCCAACCCCAATAGATTTTTAGTGTTTGTGCGTTGCTGAGCATGTTGCCATGCGAGAGCATCGCGCCTTTGCTGCGCCCTGTGGTGCCGCTGGTGTAGAGGATGGCCGCCAGATCATCCGCATCACTTTGTGCCACGACGTATGCATCAGAAGCCTGCGCAGCGCGGTCTAGCAGCGAGCCTGTGCGGTCGTCGTCCAGCGTGAATACGTTTTGCGTGCCTGCTTTGAAAGCGATTTTTGAGACCCATCCAAAGTTCTTGCTGCTACACACCACCACAGATGGCTCAGCGTTACCGACAAAGTATTCGATCTCGGCGCTCATGTAAGCCGTGTTGAGCGGCAAAAAAACCAAACCCGCACGCAGCGTGGCGAGATACAGCATGCAAGCTTCGACAGACTTTTCCACTTGCACCGCGACGCGCGCGCCAGCAGGTAAATCGAGTGATAACAGCAAGTTTGCCATCATGGCGCTGCCGCGTTCTAGGTCGCGCCACGAGTAGAAGAGGCCATTGTCCGTTTCGATTGCGGTGGTGTCTAAATCTTTGGGAAAGTTGGCTCTTAGAGCCGCATAGAGATTGGCGTTCATAGGCTCAAAAAATCAATCTAATTTAGCACCCGAAGCTTTGACCACTGTTGCCCAGCGTTTGATTTCGCTATTAACAAAACTACCAAATTGCACCTGTGTCATGGGGCTAGACTCTGCGCCTTGCGTAGCCCAAATCGCCTTCAATTCTGGTGAATCTACTGCTTTTTTAAATTCCGCAACGGCACGCGCCTGAATATCCGCTGACACCCCTTTGGGTGCCCAAATGCCGTACCAAGTTGTCACCGTGTAGTCTGGCAGGCCAGCCTCTTTGGCGCTAGGAACATCAGGAAATGCAGGATTGCGTTTGTCACCAGAAACCATGAGTGCTTTGATGCGTCCACCCTTGATGTGCGCAGCACTTGAACCCAAACCGTCAAACATCATGTCGACTTGACCACCTACCAAATCGCGTAGAGATGGGCCAGCGCCTGTGTAGGGAATATGCGTAATGAAGGTTTTGGTTTGCAGCTTGAACAGTTCGCCCGCCAAATGATGTGATGTGCCTGTACCTGCAGATCCGTAGTTCAGTTTGGCAGGGTTTTTACGCACAAACTCTAAAAGTTCTTTAACGTTAGCGGCGGGAACGTTTTTAGGATTCACGACCACTACTTGAGGTACCACCGCCACTAAAGCAATGGGGGTGAAATCCTTCTCCAAGTCGTAGTCCAGCTTGGGGTACATGCTTGGTGCAATCGTATGGTGTACCGCACCCATGAAGAAAGTGTAGCCGTCTCCAGCGGCCTTGGCTGCAATCGATGCACCCACCGTTCCGCCAGCGCCCCCGCGGTTTTCAATGATTAGCTGCCGACCTGTGTTTTTAGCAAATTGGGCAGAAATTGGACGGGCAAAGGCATCTGTACCGCCACCTGGTGGGAACGGCACAACAAGGGTGACGGGCTTGGTCGGCCAGCTTTGCGCAGAAGCGATACAAGGTGTGATGACTAGTGCAACCGCAGTTGCGAGAGTAAAGAATGAACGCATGGTGTCTCCTATTTTTAAGTTTAAATTTTTACAGCCAACGTGTTACATCTTTCGATGCGGTGATGCGACCCTTGGCTAAGAGATCGCGGTTTTTTGCTAAAGATTTTAGGTCGTAAAGGTAGTTCACCATGAGCCCAAATGATTGCTCGAGCCCTCTGCGCGACAGATCGGCTGCCCAGTTGAGCCGCTCCACCCGCGCACCGTTACTGAGGTGAAATCTAGCGACGGGATCAATCGGTCGTTTTTCAATCAAACCGCGTGCCAGATATTTTGCTGCGGCGTTTTGCAGGCGCTTTCGTAGCGCGTCTTTCTCGCTCAACGCCTTGATGGATAAAGTCTGCAAGGCAGATGCCAGCGCTTCGTCTTCACGCCTAAGCCAATGTGCGAGGCCTGGAATGGGCGAGAGCGTAGTGAATGTTTTGAGTTGCGGGTATTCGGCTTTGAGGGTTTCAACGACTAATTTGATCAGCGAGTCGCCAAAGCTGACGCCCTTGAGCCCTGATTGGGTGTTGCTGATGGAGTAAAAGATGGCGGTACTGACTTTAGACAAATCCGTTGGCGCTGCGGCCACGTCCAGCAAGGCATCCATACCCATCGCCACGTGGTCGTCAAATTTATTGGCGAAGGCGACTTCTACAAAAATGAGGGGTTCGTTTGGTAGCCGAGGATGAAAAAATCCATAACAGCGGCGATCCGCATCCAAGCGATTTTTAAGATCATCCCAGCTTTTGATGTCGTGCACGGCTTCGTATTTGATGAGCTTCTCCAGCAGCGACGCAGGCGAATCCCATGAGATACGTTTGAGCTCTAAAAACGCCACATCAAACCACGCCGTGAATAGCGCCTCTAACTCCGCGTCCAGCGTGCGCAGCCGTGGTTCGTGGGTCAGCCAACCGAGTAACTCGGCACGTAGATCAACCAAAAAACGAATGCCCAGTGGGTGCGCGGCAAAGCTTTGCAACAAGCGGCGGCGCGGAGAGATGAGGGCGCGGCGTAGTTTGATTTCTGCCATGCCTTGCTCGGGCGTATTCATGTTTTGCTCGTAGTGCTCTTTGGCAATGCGAAGACGCTCGATATCAGGCGCAAATTTTTCGGAGATGAGCAAGCACAATTCGACGCGGTGCGCTTCTGGCGCAACCGTATACCAATCGATAATTTTGACGGCGCGCAGCCCGGCTTCGGTTTGGCTAATGCTGGGCTCAACAATGGCTTGCAGATCGGCAAACAGCTGACGCGAATGGCTTACTTTTAGCAGCCTTCCAATCCAAGATTTTTTAGGTATTTCAGTCATATTTTCACCTTGGGGAGGGCGCGTAGCACCTCAAGCTGACGTAGCAAATGGGTTTTCATCGCGGCTTCCGCACCTGCGCCGTCCTTCGCTTTAATGGCGGCAAAAATCGCCATGTGCTCACGCAGGCTGCTGGCCATGCGCTGCGGCGCTTGTAGGCCTTGCCGACGTGCTAGTTTTAATATCTTGCGCAGGCCATCGGTCACCTGTGCTAGCCAGTGGTTATCTGCCAAGGTAATCAGCGCTTCGTGGATGGCGTAATTGGCGGCGTAGTAGGCCGTGATGTCGCCTTGCGCGGCTTGATATTGCAAGCGCTCGTGTAACTCCTCCAGCACCACGATGTCGGCGTCCGTTGCTTTTTGAGCCGCTTCAAATGCCGAGCGGCCTTCTAAGAGTGCGATGACGGGAAAGATTTCCTCTAAATCGGCATCGGTGACTTCGCTCACAAACGATCCACGGCGCGGCTCGTGACGCACCATGCCTTCGGAAGCCAATACCTTCAAGGCTTCGCGCAGGGGGGTGCGCGAAATGCCAAGCTGCTCACAGAGCATGGCTTCATCCAAAAAGGAGCCTGGGATGAGCTCGCCCGAGAAGATGCGGTCACGCAGACGCGTAGCGACATCGTCGTGCATGGAGGAAGGGTGTTGGCGCATGATTTCTCGTAATTTTACATAATTATGGGAAATCATAATTGCAAGTGCATCAGTAAAAACCCTAGAGAGTTAATTTAAAACAAGCAAGTGCTTTTGTCGCTCGGCGGCTGTCGCCAGCAAGCTGCCAATGCCGGAGTCAAAGGTGACAAGTTGACGTCTATTTTGAATAGCCAGTGTCAGCAAATACGCATCGGTAATTTGCCTGTGTCCTTGTAGGCCGCCTGTGCAGGCGCTCAGGACTTTGTCAAAACCAAAATTCAAATCTAAAAATTGATGTTTTTTGTGTGCTACGTTGGTTTGAAGTAGCGAGGTGGCGTGACTGAACTTGATGGTATCCAAGTGATGCAACATGGCAAATGCGGGCTGAGTCACGATACGCATAAAACCTGCTTGTGTGAGAGCACAAGTCGCCCATCCATCCGAACTATTCTTATCGAACCACATTTGCATTTGCGGATGCTGCATTTGCTGTGGCCATGCCAGCGCTATAAAGCCATTGATATCAAGCAGATATTTCATATTCTGCGTGCAGCATGTTATTAATTTGCTCCATGGTTATTTTGGGCATTGGTTTCCCGTCAGCGCCATCATTGCGCTTCATGCTGCTCAGATCAAAAACCCAAGATTCGCCTTTTTTAATCATGCCAGGCTGAATAACTCCAGGGGCAGAGGCTTTGGTTTGCCTCGCCATGTCAGCCAAGGCTTCGCTCAATTTCATGGCTTTGGCATTGGCATAAGTTTTGACGAATTCATACACATCCAGCGGAAGTGTGATGGTGGTGCGAACAACGGTATCAGATGCTAATGTTTTCATATGATGCACTTTTTTAAATTTGATGCGTTTTTTGTATTATGTATCAATTTATTAAATCTGTGACTTTTTTTGGATTTTTAGGTGGTTTTGGCTTGGGCACAGGCAGCGCATCCGCCGTGATGCGGATCAATTGAATCAGCCATTCGCGGTCATCCAACTGATCTTGAATTAGAAACGAATTTTTGGCGCTTGGGTAAGGTGGCGCTAGTAAAACGGGCTGGGAAACCTTCTCTATAAAGGTCTGCCCTTGCGGCGTTATCTTGACAAATAGCTGGTTATCGCAGACCAAGGCAACGACTTTTTGATTGCAGTAAATAGCGTATTCGCCAAACATTTTGCGATGCTCAAGAGAGCCAGCGCCTTGCATTTGCTCTAAAACGTAGTCTACGAAGTGGGCATCTGAGGCCATGACTAACCTTTCTCAATGTTGCAATGAGACAATTGTTGCATGACTCATACCTCTCATTACCGCATAGGCGTCGTCTGCGCCATCATTGGCGCGATTGCTTTTAGTGGCAAATCCATCATCATTAAATTAGCTTATCAACACGGGGTGGATGCCGTGACGCTCTTGATGTTTCGTATGCTGTTTGCCATGCCATTTTTTATCGTGATTGGTCTCTGGGCAGGGCGTGGCAAGGCGGCGCTCTCCAAGCGGGATTGGCTGGGCGTTTTGTTGCTGGCGTTTGTGGGCTACTACTTGGGTAGCTTTTTAGACTTCGCGGGTTTGCAATACATCACGGCGAGTTTGGGGCGGCTCATCATGTATTTGAATCCGACGCTGGTACTGTTGATTGGCTTGTTTGTATTAGGTAAGCGTATCAACCCTTGGCAGGTGATTGCGATGACGGTCAGCTACTCAGGCATCGCCTTGGTATTTGGGCACGAGCTTTATATGACGGGTGCATCAAAGAACGCCCAATCAACGCATGATATTTGGCTAGGCAGTGGCCTGGTGTTCTTCGCCGCGCTGTCTTATGCCGTGTATTTGCTCTACAGCGGCGAGCTGGTCAAGCGCGTGGGCGGCATTAGGCTTGCCAGTCTTGCTACCAGCCTTGCGGCGCTGATGTGCGTGCTCCAGTTTGTGCTCTTGCGCCCACTGGATTCGGCTTTGCAGGCCGCTCCCGTTGTGCTGTGGCTATCGCTGTTAAACGCGGTGGTGTGTACCGTTTTGCCAGTGCTCATCGTGATGATGGCGGTGGAGCGCATCGGTCCTGCGCTCACCTCGCAAATTGGCATGGTGGGCCCTATGGCGACGTTGGCAATGGGAGCCTTGATTTTGGATGAGCCTTTCACGCCTTGGGTCATGGCAGGGACAGTGCTGGTCATTGGCGGGGTGTGGCTTGTGACAAAATTCGGTCAGCAAAAAATATTCATTACAAAGGAAAGAAACCATGTCTAAAGCAGTCTTAATTAACGCTACGGGCGGTGCAGAGCAAATGCAGCTCGTCGATGTCGAAGTCGGCAATCCAGGCGCGGGTGAAATCCGCATTCGACATCACGCCATTGGTTTGAACTATATCGACGTATACCAACGCGCGGGCGTGTATGCGTT
>JANPAY010000120.1:0-2531 GCA_031430155.1 Comamonadaceae bacterium | reverse complement strand
GCGAGCCCGCATGGCGCTTGGGCTTGCAGGCATTGCGTATCAAACGGTTGAAGTGTCACTCAGGGCAAAACCACCCGAGTTGCTCGCCATTTCACCCAAAGGAACAGTGCCCGTGATGCAGTTGCCTGATGGTACGGTGCTAGAGCAAAGCTTAGACATCATGCGCTGGGCACTTTCGCAAAACGACCCCGAGGGTTGGCTGACCGCCGCTGATGCGGATGAGATGAATCACTGGATTCAACTTTGCGATGACACATTCAAACCGCTGCTGGATCGCTACAAATACGCGAATCGGAATCCTGAATTGACACTGGAGCAGCATCGCGCCAAGGCAATGTCCGCGTTCATTTTCCCCCTAGAGAATGCCCTGCAAGCCAAGCGCAGTTTGGCTTGCCGAGCATCGCTTGCAGATGCTGCAATATTCCCATTCGTGCGCCAATTTGCTGCCGTTAATCAGGCTTGGTTTGATGCCCAGCCGCTGCCTGCTGTGCAAGCTTGGCTATCGTCTTGGTTAGCATCGGAACTTTTTGCCAAGTGCATGGCAAAGCCAGATGCCAGTCGTGACTTAGATCAACCGTCCGTTTTGCCTAAACCGCAGCCAACAACTGATTCCTAAAAACATCATGCCTAAGAGCGCAAACAGCACGGTCACTTCGGTTTGACGATGTTTTTTAAGCGCAATTTGCATGCTGAGTCGCTGGTAGATTTTGTCTAACTTGAGTTCAGAGTCAGCTTTAAAGTATTCGCCTCCCGTCAGCTCGGCAATGCGTTTTAAAACGTCTTCATCTAATTTGACGCGGGCCTGCATGCCTCGTGCCTTCAGCACTTCACCTTGCACCGTGCCCACACCAATGGTGTACACGCGCACACCCAAATCAGCAGCAATTTGCGCCATTTTGATCGGGTCTGGACCTAGGTTGCCTTGACCGTCCGTAATAAGAACCAGCGCTTGCGATTTGTTAGCGCCAGGTTCTAGTTTTTCTACTTTGCGCGACGTGGAGGCGATGGAGGATGACGGCACAGTTGGCGCAGACCCCTCTGGTAGCTGCGCCGCAGCGGCAGCCGCGTTTGGTGCGCCACGTGCGGATTCGCCCTCCTCGATCAGTTTTTTAACATCTATCCCCGAGGCGGGCAAAAGTGCATCTAGTGCAATGATGAGGCCACTGCCCACCGCAGAGCCAGGTTGGAGTGAGAGGCGCTCGATAGCTTGGCGCAAATCGTCGCGCTCTTCGGTCGGCGCTTGCACGAGGGACGCGGTACCCGCCATGCTGACGACGCCCATTTTGACCTGACTTGGCAAGGTATCAATTAGTCGAAGGGCTATGGTTTGCGCGACTTCAATGCGCGACGGCTTGATGTCTTTGGCGCGCATGCTGCCCGAGCTGTCAATAGCAAGCATGACGCCATCTAGTCTTGTGGGCAAGAGCATCACCGCTTTGGGTCTAGCCAGCGACAAGAGGATCAGGGCGCAGCAAAGGTAGAGCGTAGCGGCAATCCAAAACCGCGTCCATTGAGATACGGGTTTTGTCGTTTGCGAAAACCATGCCGTCGATGCGGTAGAGGTAGATTGCTGTTTGCCAAAACGCTGACGGCTCCATCGCCACGCGACAAACAGTAGCCAAACCGTGGGAATGACGAGTTGCAGCCAAAGTAGCCGTGGCCATACCCACTCGATGCTGTGCCACTCAAGCATGGGCGAGTCTCCGTTGTTTACGAAGGCGCGCAAATTGAATCAAACTGGTGTCCAATGCCTCATCGGTGCGCAAAGATAAATGGCTGGAGCCCGCATGGGATAAGGCTTGCAGGATGCTCTCTTGCCTTGCCGTACCTGCCTCTTCAAAGCGGCGTCTAAAACCCACATCGTTGCCGTCCAGCAATATTTGCTCGCCCGTTTCTGCGTCTTGCATGACCAGCATGCCCACATTGGGTAGCTCGCGCTCTGCTGGGTCACCTACTTGCACTGCCAGCACATCGTGGCGGCGCGAAAGCCGTGCCATGCTGTCCTTCCAATCATCGGTTTGGCTTAAAAAATCTGAAATCACAAAAACGCTAGCACGGCGTTTGCAAAGCGCTGCGGCTTGGTCGAGCAAGTGATGGAGCTCTGTCGCCTTTGGTTTAGCTTTTGAGTTCGTCGATGCCGCTGGCGCAATGCCTTGCAAGCGGTGCAACAGTTGCAGCACATGCAGCCTGCCCTGCCCTGTAGGTACAACGATGTCAGCGCGCGTGCTGGTAGCCGAATAAACCAGAGCACCCACGCGGTTGCCGCGCTTGGCAAGCAAGGATGCCAGCACGGTGACGATTTGAATAGCGATGTCGCGCTTGGACGTTTGGTTGGATGTGAAATCCATAGAGGGCGAGACATCCACCACAAACCAAGCGCTAATTTCGCGGTCTTCGTGGTGCACCCGCACATAGGGCGTTTGCATGCGTGCCGTGACGTTCCAGTCGATATGCCGCACATCGTCGTGCGATTGGTATTCGCGCAAATCGGCAAACATCAAGCCTGCACCGCGAAAGAGCGAGCGATAGTC
>JANPAY010000119.1:0-2524 GCA_031430155.1 Comamonadaceae bacterium | reverse complement strand
GGAGAGCGAACCTTAATTGCTACAAAAGATATGGCAGGACTGTGGTTGGTTGCAATCAAAGCCACTCAGACAGGGCGCGGCGCGTTCGTAACGTCATTCAGGCGAACAACCGAACGAGACGTTGCACGTAAATTGAAACAGGGCACTGCGCTTAGCTAGCTGCGAATAGCGGGCAAAAGAAAGGGCGACCCTGAGTCGCCCTTAGTCTGTTAGACGTCCCCCAAGTCGTCATTTGAGCTTTTTTGCCACTTCAGGATAGTGACTCAGCAAATTGCCGGGGTATTTGCAACAGATGTCTCGATTGTAACGATCAATATAGATTCATTTTGAAAACCGTGTAAAGAGTGGATTCATAATTTGCAAACAACCTTAAAGACCGCTTAGGACGCAATCTATTGCAGCGACGATGATGTGCAGCTGTTCTGAGAAATCAGCCACTGAAGCACCAATAGCCTGCACAGGCATCACACTGATTTGCTGTGCCAAGACGATGTAATCGATACCATCAATTTGCAAAACAGGATTGAGTCTTGAAATCGGCGTCGCCGCATAGCTAGTGAGTTTGCGCATAGGCAAAACCACACGGGTTGCCATACCTTGCAGCAGACGACTTTGGACCTCTAAGACGAGTGGGTTGGTTTTTTGCGAAGCCGCGTCTTTGTTGCGGTGAGCGTGGTACTGAGTCATGACGCTTAGCAGGCTATAGCTGCCCGCGCCAACTATCGCCAAACACACCATTTTTTTCCACATCGGCGTTGTAGTCCGCAATCGCTTGCTGGTTCTCGCGCAGCCACTGGGCTTCTTTAAACCGCTGGACTTGCTCGCCAAGACTACGCTCGACAAATTGCGATAGATTGATGCCAAACTCTCTAGCCTGCGACAATAAATCACTATTGATAGAAAGGTTGGTCGCGCGTTTAGGGGCAGTAAGATCAAAAGCTGCTGCGGTCATTTAAATTCCTTCGTGCGTTAGCGGTGCGTATAAACTATGCGCATAGTATACAAAGTAAAGGACGCTTTCATGACCACCACACGCTACCCCTTCCCAGACCTCAACACGCTGCCCGACGACATCAAATCCCGCATCTTGGAGACTCAAGAAAAAGCGGGCTTCATCCCGAATGTCTTTTTAATGCTGGCGCGTCGCCCTGCGGAGTGGCGAGCCTTCTTTGCGTACCACGATGCGCTGATGCTGCGCGAGGAGGGCAACCTGACCAAGGGCGACCGCGAAATGATTGTGACGGCCACGAGCGCTGTGAATCATTGTCTGTACTGTGTGGTGGCGCACGGCGCGATTTTGCGCATCTATGAAAAGAAGCCACTGGTGGCCGACCAAGTTGCTATCAATTACCTCAAAGCCGACATCAGCCCGCGCCAACGCGCCATGCTGGATTTTGCGATGAAGGTCTGCACGGCCTCACACGAAATGAATGACGATGACTTCGCAGCCCTTGACCAGCATGGCTTGGACGACGAAGACGCTTGGGATATTGCAGCGATTACCGCCTTCTTTGGCATGAGTAACCGCGTGGCAAACACCATGCACATCATGCCGAACCCCGAGTTTTATTTACTGGGTCGCGCAGGGAAAAAACCAACTGCTTGAGCAGGCGTCAAGATTTGCAGGCTTGCAATAGGAGGCACGGCCAATAAATCTAAATCACCTGTGATGAGGTACGGCGCGTTTGCTGCCAAGGCCGTATGAATAAAAACATCGTCATTTGGATCGCGGCAATAGCTCTGCGCTGCAATCGCAGGGCTGATCGTGACCCACAGCGCAGCGCCTTTGATATCGCGCAAGATGTTGCGGCGCGCCTCTAAGCTGATGTAGCGATCAAATTTAGGTCGCCATAGCCGCGATTCAAGCTCATGGAATGTCGCCTCTGAAAACACGGCCAGCCCTTCTGTCAAAACGTACTGAACAATTTGTGCAGGCTTGCCATTAGGCGATAGTGCGGCACTGAGCCATACGTTGCTATCGACCACCGCCTTCATTGCAATCAGTCGGCTATTAAGGCATTGGCCTCTTCTTCACTTAAATTGGCTTGCTGCGCGTTCACAAAAAGAGTTTGCTGCAAGCGATTCGCATAAAACACACGCATGGCTTCGTAGTCTTGGGCGGCAACCATGACGGCAACGGTTCGATCACGTTTTGTCACGCGGACAGGCTCGCGCTGCACGGCGTCTAAAAACTGTCCGAAGTTCGTTTTGGCTTGATTGGCGGTATAAGCAAACATGCGCATACTATAGCACGAAACGAACGATTTGAACGATTTATTCCTGCAACAACCCCAGCGCCAGCTTCACAAATTCATCTTCAAACTCGTCCCCATCCAAGAGCGGCGAATCCTCCAAAGCCGCGCTGCGTATGGCTCCCAAGATAGAGCGCGTGAGCACAAACATGAGCGCTGGCGTGGGTGCGCGCCAGCCCACCTTGCGTTTGCGCGAAAGTGTGACGGCAATGTGCTCGCTGGTTTCTCGCACCGCTGCGGTAATTTGATCTTGGTCGCCGTAGCGCCACGCA
>JANPAY010000118.1:0-2515 GCA_031430155.1 Comamonadaceae bacterium | reverse complement strand
GCCCGCTTAAAATGGTGGCAAGATGAACGACACAATTTCAATCACTATCAATGGCAAAATCTGCAGTAAGCCAAGCGGAACAAGCCTTGCCAGCCTAATTGCATCGCTAGGCCAGACCCCGCAAGCCTTGGCGACAGCAGTGAACCAAATTTTTGTGCCGCGCACCGAGCGCGAACAGCGCGTACTGGTGGATGGCGACGCGGTATTTACTTTTCAGCCGATTACGGGTGGGTAGGTAAATTTGATTTTTTAAATAAATTACAAAAACTTATATAATTTGGACTTGGCAATCAAACCATGAAGCCTCTCAACTTTCGTGCCAGCAGCTTGAATGATTTGATGTCGTTTTGAGACGGGGCTAAACGGCGGGCAGGCTTCGAGCTTGACAAAGTGCAGCGGGGTGAACAGCCCAGTGATTTCAAGCCCATGACCAGCATTGGTAAGGGCGTGGAGGAAATCAGGCTGCGAGACGAGTCGGGTGCTTACCGCGTCATTTATGTGGCGAGATTTGCGGATGCTGTCTATGTGCTGCACTGCTTTCAAAAGAAGACGCAGCAAACGGCCAAGCGAGACATTGATTTGGCGACGCAAAGACTGAAAGACTTATTGATTAAAAAGGGGAAACTAGGATGACTGAAAATACAAACCAAACTTTCACCAGCGTATGGGATGCCATCTCAGGCACGCCACAAGAGGCCGCCAACATGAAAGCCAAATCGCTGCTTTTGATGGCACTACAAAAATGGCTCGCCAAGTTTGAAGGTACACAAAAAGAGGCTGCCGTGCTATTGAGCATTTCACAGCCACGTCTCTCAGATTTGAAGCGTGGTCATATTGATTTGTTTTCTTTGGACACGCTGCTGAACATGGCCGATTTAGCAGGCATGTCTCCTACCGTACAAGTGAAATTGCCGCGAATGACTCGGGCACTACCAAGTCACAAGCCTCGTGCCGTAAGGCCTGCAAGGCGTATCGCTGCATTGGCGTAAACAAAGGAATCAAACAATGGAACTGTCCGCAAGGCATCTTATTTTTCACGCTGCCATCATGCTACTGTTTGGCTTGTTACTTGGTGCGCCTTACGCTCGCGCCATCAAGCGCAATGCAGAAGCGCACATCACTAACTCTTGGCGTGTCGCGCACGCTAGTTTGCCAATGGGTGCTATCTTGATGTTGGTCACCGCTGCGTTGTTTCCAGCGCTAACAGTGAGTGGGAACATTAAGTGGGCGATCACGATTGCTCTTGTTATTTCTGCTTATGGGTTTTGCATAGCATTACCGCTCGCCGCAATAACTGGACAGCGTGGACTGGCTGCTGGCAAAGGGCTGGGGCAAGTCGTCTATCTTGGTAACGTAATCGGCGCAATGGGGTCACTAGTTGCCGCAGTTATCTTTCTCTATGCTACTTTTGTCTCGCTATGACAAACCCATCACCATCCAAACTCAAACTAGGCGGCGTAGAACTCACCAGCCGCTTCTTCATCGGCACAGCGCTCTATCCATCGCCCCAAGTGCTCTCGGATGCCATTGCTGCCTCGGGTGCAGAAGTCGTGACGGTTAGTCTGAAGCGGCAACTATCGTCAGGCAGCGCTCCAAGCGACTTCTACGCACATATCCAAAAGAGCGGCGCACGCCTCTTACCCAATACCGCAGGCTGCCGAACGGCACGTGAAGCCATCACTTTGGCGCAGATGGCGCGTGAGGTATTTGGCACAAATTGGATCAAGCTAGAAGTCGTGGGCGACGAGTACACGCTGCAACCCGATCCGTTTGAATTGGTAGTGGCAGCAGAGCAATTAACCAAAGACGGTTTTGAAGTCTTTCCCTATTGCACAGACGACTTGGTCAGCTGCCAACGCTTGCTGGACGTGGGCTGTCACATCTTGATGCCGTGGGGCGCACCGATTGGTTCGGGGCAAGGGCTTATCAATCCGTATGCGCTGCGCACGCTGCGTTCGCGTCTGCCTGATGCGGTGCTGGTGGTCGATGCGGGCATTGGCTCGCCGTCCGATGCGGCAGAGGCGATGGAGCTGGGCTTTGATGCCGTGCTACTCAACTCTGCCGTGGCATTGGCGCACGATCCTGTGGTGATGGCTCGCGCCTTCAAGCTTGCCATTGAAGCTGGCAGACTTGGGTACGAGGCGGGCGTGATGGCCAAGCAAGACATGGCGGTGGCGACCACACCCGTGACGGGTCAGCCGTTTGTTTTATAAGCTGGCTCTATGAAAGCTGAATTCGTATCAACCACCCACGCTGCGGGCTGGATTCATTTCTCTAACGATGAGTCGTTCAATGAAACTTCTTTTAAAGATGCTAAAGGTTTAGGCTTTATCGACATTGAGGCGCACGTCATCGCGCGGATGTCAAAAACTGGTAAATTGCCACTGTTCACTGCCTCGCAGGCCATGCTGGATATGGCTTTCCAGTCATTGATTCATACAGATTTAGGGCTTTATGTGATCGTGGATTCAAGCAGCTGGGTAGAGCGCGTACTCAAGGCTGGGGGCAAAACTGT
>JANPAY010000117.1:0-3669 GCA_031430155.1 Comamonadaceae bacterium | reverse complement strand
TTTGAGCATCGGCCTGGGTGCATGAGCAAACGTGCGAAACGTAGGCTGATAGCCAGCCTCGCGAGTCAGCCATTGATTGGATAAACGGCACGCGTTTTCCAGCGCTGTGGCGTCTTCGCGCATAGGCTCATTCGTCACCTCGGCCTCGTCCGACCAGCCCGTATAAAACCCATCCTGCCAAAACCAATGTCCCAACTCAATGGGCGCACCAAAAAACACATCGTCCTTGCAATAAAAGTAACGCTCAGACAAGTTCGGGATGCGGTGAATATATGACTCGATATGTCCGGAATCAAAAGTTGGCAGGCTGCTAGCGGGTATCAAATCTGCGTGATCGATGATGGTGAGCCCCTCAGACGCTTGAAGCCAGCTTGGCGTTTGCCGATCGGTCACCACATACACATGGCCATGCTCAGGGAAAAAGCGCTCGAGTGCGCGCAGACTAAAACGCAGCTCGTCGTTATCGCGAAAACGCCCCTCCACGTTGGCATATAAGGCCAGGTTATCCACAGAGGCATCCAGCGCCTGTTGGCGCTTTGCGCGCCAAGCCCTATCGCTACCATCTACCCAAAGATAGACGATGTCAACGGGCGGGCAAGTATTTTTCATCGAGGTCTAAAATTAACAGGGCATGGACAAACTCAAACAAATCGAAGCCTTCGTCGCGGTTGCAACCAAAGGCGGACTAACCGCAGCGGCGACGCACCTGCAGACCGCACCTATTATGGTCGGGCGGCGCTTGGATGCGCTGGAAGAGCGGCTTGGCGTAAAGCTACTCTTGCGCACCACACGGCGCGTGAGCTTGACGAACGAAGGCTCGGCTTACCTAGAGGATTGCCAGCGCCTGCTCACCGATTTGGCTAATAGCGAAGCCAGCGTCAGCGCAGGCGGCGTCAAGGCCAGTGGGCACTTGCGCGTGACGGCACCCGCAGGCTTTGGGCGCAAGCATGTGGCACCGTTGGCTGCAGAATTTCACTTGGCGCATCCCGATGTCACGATGTCACTCAACCTGTCTGACCGCGTGGTGGACATGGTGGGAGAGAGTTTTGATTGCAGCGTACGCGTAGGCGATATGCCCGACTCGTCCCTCGTCTCGACGCGCCTTGCCGACAACCGCCGCCTATGCGTCGCGTCGCCGCGTTACCTTGCGCGTAGGGGCACACCTAAAACGCCGCAAGACCTGCACAACCATGACTGCTTGACGCTGTCCAGCGATGCTTCGCAAACACGCGGCTGGGCATTTAAGTCGGAGCTCAAAAAAGGCTCAGAGGTCGTCTACATGCGGCCTAGCGGGCCACTTGACTGCTCGGACGGGCAAGTTCTGCACGCATGGTGTTTGAATGACTACGGCATTGCGTGGCGCAGTGTGTGGGAGGTGCAGGGTGATATCGCCGCAGGCAGACTCGTCACGCTGCTAGACGATTACGCTGCGCCGCCCAACGGCATTTACGTGGTGTATGCCCAGCGCAAACACATGCCGCTGCGGTTGCAGTTGTGGGTGGATTTCTTAAAGCATCATTACGGCCTAGCCTCTTACTGGAAAAAATCTTTATGAGCCACATCGCATCCACCACCGTGTCGCCCGTCGCGCTTGGTGCGACTCCACCTTCTCTTCGTCATGTCTTCACGTTAGATGTGAGCGTGTCGCCGCCGATTGAAGCTGGCACGGTCATCGGTCTTAACTCGCGCGGCATGCGCCGCATCATCCCCATTACAGGCGGCGTGGTCACAAGCCATGTGGCGGAGTTGCCAGACGGGAAAGTCGTCAATGCGGGCGCTGATTTTCAAATTGTGGTGTCTGAGACTTGCGCCGATTTAGAGGCACGTTACATGCTTGAGCTAGATGATGGCTCGCACATTTACGTCGTCAATCGAGCGCTGCGCCGAGGCTCGAAAGAAGACATTGCCGCCTTGGTACGCGGCGAACGAGTCGATCCTGCCAGAATCTATTTCAGGTGTGTGCCGCAGTTTGAAGTGGAGGGCAGCAAACACCAATGGCTAACTGAAAGCATCTTTGTTGGCACAGGCGAGCGTGCGCCTGATGGTGTCAAGATTCGGATTTTTGAGCTTCTTTAGCTTCTTTAATGAGCTTGGTTTTGATGCGTCCGCGCTTGAGCGGCGACAAATACTCAACGTAAACCTTGCCAATCAAGTGATCCATTTCATGCTGAACGCACACTGCCAAAAGCTCGGTCGCCTCTAGCTTGTGCGTGTCCCCCAGTTCGTTTTCATATTCAATGTGAATCTCAGCATAGCGCTCGACATCGCCCGAAAAACCGGGCACCGAGAGGCAACCCTCATCGCCTAGCACCACTTCATCGCTTGTCCACACCACGCGCGGGTTGATGACCACCAGCGGCGCATCGCGCTCTTCACTCACGTCCATCACCAAAAGGCGCTCGTGCACATCCACCTGCGTGGCCGCAAGCCCTACGCCTTTAGCGTCGTACATAGTCTCCAGCATGTCGGCCACCAAGGTACGGATGCGCTCGTCGATCTGCGCCACGGGCTTAGCGACCCTGTTTAAGCGCGGGTCGGGATAGGTGAGAATGTTGAGGATTGACATGGAACAAATTTTAAATGCAAGACTCTGAACTCTCTTCTTGGCTACGCCTGATGCTGACGGACGGCGTAGGCAACAATACCGCCCGCAAACTACTCTCTGCCTTTGGATTGCCAAACAGCATTTTCGAGCAGCCCATCACGGCGCTCGGACAGATCGTCTCCGAACGCCAAGCACAGGCGCTACAGCGCACGCCCGAAGGACTTGAGAAACAAATCACACTGTGCAACGAGTGGCTGGCGACAGACGCTCGCACCGACAACCGCACGCGGCGCATCGTCAGTTTAGGCGATGCGCTCTATCCATCCGCGCTACTCACCCTGTCCGATCCACCGCTGGTGCTGTGGCTACTCGGGCGCATCGACTTGTTAGAAAGCCTCGGCTGGCCTGCCGCCATCAGCATGGTGGGTAGCCGCAACCCCACGCAACAAGGCGACAAAAATGCCTTTGCTTTTGCGAGTAGCTTTGTGGACGCAGGACTATGCGTGGTGTCGGGCATGGCGCTGGGCATTGATGCGGCAGCGCACTGCGGCGCCTTGCACGGATCGCCCGATTCGCTACTCACTATCGCCGTCGTGGGCACGGGGCTAGACCGTGTGTACCCGAAACAAAACCTAGAACTCGCGCACCGCATTGCCGACCACGGCTTGGTAGTGAGCGAGTTCCCACTGGGCTCGCCGCCCACAGCCGCCAACTTCCCCAAGCGCAATCGGCTCATCGCCGCACTGGGCCTTGGCACGCTGGTCGTAGAAGCCGCGCTGCAATCGGGATCGCTGATTACAGCGCGTGACTGTTTAGAGGTCGGCAAAGACGTGTTTGCGATTCCAGGCTCGATTCATGTGGCACAAAGCAAGGGCTGCCACGCGCTGATTAAACAAGGCGCGAAGCTGGTGGAGAGTGCTGCAGATGTGCTGGATGAGCTAAAAATCACCAGCAACAGCATGCCCGCAGGCCAAGCAGGACGGGGCTTGCGGGGCACATTTACACCTCAAGTTTCACCTGCTCACGCCCAGCATCCACTGGTGCTGGCGATGGGTTTTGATCCCGTCAGCTTTGACGTACTGCAAGCGCGTGTGGATATGGATGCCGCAACGTTGCAAGTCCAG
>JANPAY010000116.1:0-2426 GCA_031430155.1 Comamonadaceae bacterium | reverse complement strand
GACGGGTAATCCGTTTCAATCGAAGGATTTGAGTACCCCCGTTGAACGCCTGAGTGGCGCGGCTTTGCTCCAGCGCCCAACGGGCGGCCTTGGCGAGACGCTATCGGGTTTGCCTGGCGTGAGCAGCTCTTATTTTGGGAGTACGGCTTCGCGCCCCATCATCCGAGGCTTGGACGGCGATCGCATCCGTATTTTGAACAACGGTGCATCGTCTAGTGATGCGTCTGGTTTGAGCTTCGACCATGCCGTTGCCGCGCATCCGCTGGCTATGGAGAGCGTGGAAGTGGTGCGTGGCCCCGCAGCGCTGATGTATGGGGGCTCCGCTGTGGGTGGCGTGGTCAATATGCTGGATAACCGCATTGCCAAGAGCGCCGTGTTTGATGAAAAAGGTGGGCGACTCGGGCGCGTGCAGATGGGGTTGGCAACTGGCAACAAAGAGCGCAGCGGCGCGGCATTGTTAGAAACGGGGACGGACAAATATGCGCTGCACCTCGATGCATTTGGCAACAAGAGCGGCGAGGTGAATGCCCCTTTGCCCTTGAGCTGTACGCAGGGCAGCGTGACACGCGTGCAAAACAAAATCTGTAATTCGCAGGCCGAAACATTTGGCGGCGCCATGGGCGCATCGGTGTTTTTGAGCCAAGGTTATGTGGGCGCATCGGTGCAGCGCACGCAACAACAATACGGCTCGCCTGCCGAGGCCAATGTCAATCTCAAAATGGAGAACACCACCTACAGGCTAGAAGGCGAACGGCGCGGCCTAGGTCTGCTGGGGGGGCTGGTTCAAGGCATCTCGGGTCATGTCGTGAGTCACAACTATCAGCACCGCGAAATAAATAGCGGCGCGGTTTCGACCACGTTTAAAAGCGAGGGCATTGATAGCAAGTTGCAGGCTAGGCTGGCATCGTTCAAGTTGGGTGCCAATGTTGTAGAGACTTTGGTTGGCTGGCAGCGCGAGCGCATTAACTTTGTTGCCGAAGGCAGTGAAGCTTTTGTCCCCAAGACCACCACGCAAAGCCAAGCGCTGTATGGCTTGCAAGAGTTAAATGCTCTGTGGGGCAAGCTGAGTGCGGGTGCGCGGTTTGAACGTGCAGATGTCAGCTCGCTAGGGATTGATGGCAACACCGCGTTTACACCCGCGCAGCGCAGCTTATCGGCCAGCAGTTTTGCGCTGGGTAGCCTCTTCAAGCTGAATGGCGTGGTGCAAGGATTGACCGCAACGGCGGATGTGGCGCGTACAGGGCGCGTCCCCAAAGACTACGAGCTTTATGCTAATGGCGAACATGCCGCGACAGGTACTTTTGAGCGAGGCAACACCAATTTGGGCGTAGAGCGTTCCACGCATCTAGAACTGGGGCTCAAGTGGCAAGGCGAGAGACGTTTTGACAAAGCGAGCTTGAATGTCTTTCAAACTCGCTATGACAACTACATCTTTTTGCAACCAGATGGAACAAACAGCGCAAATGGAAACCCTAATTTTGATTTTGCAGCTACACCTGCGCGCTTTTCGGGTTGGGAATGGATGGGCAGTACGCGCCTCATACAAGCTAGGCCAGAGCAACCGCGTTCGCTCGACGTTGAGGCTCGCATCGCGTCCGTGGAGGCAACCAATACGGCCACCAACCTTCCATTGCCGCGCATTGCGCCACAGCGGATGGGGCTGGATTGGACAGTGACACAAAACCTCTGGAAGCTGAGCCTTGGGGCAGATCGCAGCGCCGCGCAAAACCGCGTCGCCGCTAATCAACCCGTCACCGCTGGCTATACGCTTTGGACGGCGGGCCTCAGCTACGATCAAAAGACCACCGCAGGCCGAGCACTGTGGTTTGCCAAATTACGCAATGCAACCAATGCCCTAGCCTATCCCGCCACCAGTATCCTCACGCAAACCGCACCAGGACGCGTACCGCTGCCAGGGCGTAGTTTGCAACTGGGCGTGCAGGTGAGTTTTTAAAGCGCCACCTGATACAGCCCACCCGGCACGCGGATGATCACGTTGTCTAGCTCTAGCTCCAAGAGCTGGACTTGTAAGGCGGCCGCGTCCATATCGACACGCGCTTGCAGCACGTCAAAACTGACAGGATCAAAACCCATCGCCAGCACCAGTGGGTGCTGGGCGTGCGCTGGCGAAATTTGGAAGCGCGATGTGCCCTGCAAGCCACGTCCTGCTTGGCCTGTAGCAGTGCCGCTATTGTTGCTTGGCGTGATGATTCGCAATTCCTCCAACACATCAGCAGCAGACTCCACCAGCTTCGCACCTTGCTTAATCAGCGCATGGCAGCCCTTACTTTGTGCCACGTGAATCGAGCCTGGAATCGCGAACACATCCTTGCCAACTTCTAAGCACTCACGCGCCGTAATGAGCGAGCCCGATTGCAGCGCGGCTTCCACCACCAGTGTGCCAAGGCCGAGCGCGGCAATCAAAC
>JANPAY010000115.1:0-3892 GCA_031430155.1 Comamonadaceae bacterium | reverse complement strand
CACAGCAGAAAGGCTGGCAAAGATGATTTCAGTCAGCATCACCACCGATGTGGTGCTTGATTTGAGCCGCGATGCGCCGTATTGCATGGCGAGGTTGCCAATCAAAAAGAAAGTGGCCATGCCCACCACGGCAACACCTAGCGTCCACGAAAAATTGGGCAGAGCAGGCACGATTTTTAGGCTCGCTCCAATTGTCGCAACGCCTAGCGCCGCCAGCGTTCCGCCAGCAAACATGGCCGTCAAGCGCTCGGCGTCTGTTGTACGGTCGAGCTTCAAAATAAGCGTGTTGGTCAGCGCAAACGTAAAGCCGCCCGCAAGCGCCAACCAGTCGGCAAGCGAGCTTGGAATCGGCCACGGTGAATCTGGGTTTTTGAGTACCAAGAGCACGCCTGCTACGGCTAAGCCCAAGCGCAACAAGCCTTGCGCACTCATGCGTTCTTTCAGCAGCCAACTCGCCAAGAGCAAAGCCCATGCAGGCATTAAGTAAAAGAGCAGCACCACGCGAACCACGTCGCCCACGGTCACCGCCCAGTTGAAGGCGACGTTGGTAAAGCCTGAGGCTAGTGCCAAAAGCCATAGTCCGTAGGATGATCGTTTGATGTCAAAAAGCTCAAGCCACACAAGCGGCTTATAAAGTGTGGCAGCAATTAACACCAGCACAAATGTAAGCCCAGTCGCCCACAACGGATGCAGCCCCGCTTCAGCCATAAAACGCAAAGGCCACCATGACACTCCCCACACAAACGCGTTGGTGATGAGTGCCGTGATGGCCCATGACTTTCCCGCAAGCCGCATAAATAGTGGCTTAGCGAGAAATCAATTTAACGCCAGCCGCGACCAGCTGGTGCAACGCTTGGACGCGGTGCGCGGTCTGCGCCTAAGGTTGAGCGGGGCGCGCCAAAATCCTTACGCGGCGTATCGTGACGCGGTGCGGCACTGAAATCCTTGCGAGGTGCAGGTGCTCCAAAATCACCACCGCCGAAACTGCGACGCGGTGCGTCAAAGTTTGGGCGCGGTGCGCGCTCGCTGCGCTCTACAAAGCTATGTGGTGCAGGCGCCTGCTGTAGACCACGTGGGTCATGACGTGCATCTTGCTGCGCTTGGCGGTTGGCAAAGCTGTCATCGCGCGGTGCGCGGTCAGCACGGTCGCCAAACGTACGGCCACGTGGCGCGCCGCGATCAGCAAAGCCGCCGCCGGCGCGTTCGCCAAAGCTTGGGCGATCACCGCCACTTGAGCGCTCACCAAATCCACCACTAGAACGCTCGCCGAATCCACCGCGTGCAGGTGCACGATCCGCAAATCCACCACGGTCTGCGCCGCGATCACCGAACGAGCGTGGCTCGCTACGGCCTTGATAGCCACCACCACCGTTGCGGTCATTGAAACCACTAGCGCCGCCATAGCTGCGTCCGCGGCTACCAGGTGCTGGTTTAGGTGAAAACTTGCTGGGTACGCGGCGTGGCTCTAAGCCTTCCACAACAGATGGCTCAACGCGGTTGTTAGTGAATTGCTCGATACGTCTCCAGTTGAAGGCTTCTGAGTGGTTGACCAAGCTCACAGCAACGCCCGAGCGTCCTGCACGGCCTGTACGGCCGATACGGTGAACGTAATCTTCAGATTGCTTAGGCAAATCGAAGTTAACCACGTGGCTGATATCAGGCACGTCGAGTCCGCGAGCGGCCACATCGGTGGCAACCAACACTTGCATCTTGCCGCTGCGCAGCAAGCCCAGCGTGCGATTACGCGCGCCTTGGCTCATGTCGCCGTGCAAAGCGCCAGCGGCAAAGCCGTTGTCTGCCAACTGCTCAGCCAATTGATCCGCATCGCGCTTCGTGGCGGTAAAAACAATCGCTTGTTTCATCGTTGCATCGCGCAAGATGTGATCTAGCAAGCGGTGCTTGTGTCCCATGTCGTCAGTGAAATGCATGCGCTGCTCAATGGCGCTTTGGTCAAGCTTGGTCGCTTTAATCGAAATGCGCTCAGGGTCTTTCAACATGCGGCGTGCGAGTGCTGCCACGCGCTCATCGAGTGTTGCCGAAAACATCACGGTTTGACGACCAGCAGGCGTGCTGTGCAAAATTTGATCGATATCGTCTTGGAAGCCCATGTCCAGCATACGGTCGGCTTCGTCAAACACCATCATGGTGAGCTTAGACAAATCAATACGGCCAGAGCCGATGTGGTCAAGTAAGCGCCCCGGTGTTGCCACCAAAATATCAGGCATGCGCGCCAGCATCTCCAATTGTTTTGGATAAGGCATGCCGCCCAAAATACTTGTCACTTCGATGTGGCGCAGGTATTTACCGAAGTCGGCCGTTGCTGCCGTCACTTGCTGGGCAAGCTCGCGCGTTGGAGTCAGCACTAACACGGATGGTTGTGCTGGGCCGCGGGCTTTAGCACCGCGTCCTGTTTTTAGTCCGCCTTTGTCGCCGTAACGATCGCCGCCACGGTGATTTTTGCCCGGCCGACCACGGCCACGGCGCTCTTCAACCATGGCTGGGCGAACAGCCTCTAGCGATTCATCTACTGGCAATGAGGCAATTTTGTGCAGCGCAGGCAACATAAATGCCGCCGTTTTGCCAGAGCCTGTTTGCGAAGACACCATCAAATCACGGCCCGCCAAGAAAGCAGGAATCGCTTTGGCTTGCACTGGTGTAGGCTCGGTGAAGCCAAGATCGGTCAATGCGCGGACGATGTCGGCGTTTAAGCCAAGAGAGGCGAAAACATTCATTTTATTAATAAATGCTGCTGCATCTGTTGACAACTCGGCAGGAATCGATTCGGGTGCAAGGTTGTCATTAGCAACAATAGCCGTCGTTGTAACAATAGTGGCAACTTCTTCATTAGAAGTTGTAATTTGGATATCAGACATAAAAAGCTCACAAATAAATGTAGGAGCCACGCGCAAAAGACAAGCGAACGCACTGCAAAAGCAGTGAAGCTTGAAAGCTATAAAAGCTTACCGATGCGAACTAGGCGCCGACGTTGGACGGATCAAAAAAAGATTCCGCCTTAAACAGCAACGACGCCTTGAAGAGACAGGACTAAAGACCTTTTCAGATCCAAACCCAGAGTAGAGAAGGAGACGTTGCAACAAAATCACTAAAAATTAGCGATACGAGTATTGTACTCGGTAAAAACCCTTATCGGCAAGTTTCAATATCGTCAAGCTCTGGCGGCAACCTAACACCCGTATCGATACAGACGCCAGCACGGCCACCAATTTGGGTATTCAATTGAATAGCTTTAAAACCAGAACTAGTTGAGACACCAACTGGCACATTAAATTCGCCGTTACGAGTAACTGGCATATTGACGCTATCGCCACGGCCAGTAGTTCCTTCACTCGCAGGCAGTGCGCGCTCGCTAGATAGCACTAATGTCTCTACGATAACGCTCGCTACAGTACCAGTCGGGGTTATTGTTGGTGTTGGTGGTGGTGTTGGTGTTGGTGTTGGTGTTGGCGTTGGTGTTGAAGTGATATTTGCGCCGGGCGCGTTAACAATGCTTGAGCCACCAGCCAGCGTGTAATTAATGGTATCTCTCAGAGCATTTGACAGATTTATTGTTTGAAATCCTACACTAGCATTGGTGAATGCGGCGCTGGTATTAATTGCTGTATAGGTTGTACTTGTGTTGAGGGCGCCATTAGCGCGCGCTGCATTACCGAGCAAGACAGTCCCCGTGCTATTAGAGGTGACAGTAGCACTCGTTGTAGTATCAAACGCTTTATCAGACACTGTTCCATTGGTGGTGATGGTCACGTTGGCTTTGCTGATCACCGCACTGTTGGTGCCCACTCGTGTAGAGCTGCCGCCCACCAAGGTGTAGTTGGCGGTGTCTTGCAGTGCCGCGGTCAGGTTCACGCTTTGCGTACCCGCGCTGGCGTTG
>JANPAY010000114.1:0-5588 GCA_031430155.1 Comamonadaceae bacterium | reverse complement strand
AGCGTGCCCAAAGAGTCCGTAGATGCTTGCGTGGCAGAATTAAAGGCGCTGGGCTACACGCATACGGCAATCATTGGACGCATCTTGCCGATGGGCGATGCGGTTGAGGCGATTACGCTGGTAGATTTTTAGCGCCCTATGTGATTGACTAGTATTACACGCATTTGCTGCGCCCCTGACTTTTGATCAGCCACGTAGCTAATTTGCTTACGCTTTATAGGCGCTTGAATCGATGGGAGTGATGCTACAAAACCCAGCATGATAAGCCAAAAATATAGCTGATTATTTATATAGTCATTTTTTAAATTTTAAATTTAAAAAATGTTGTCAACTAGATTTTTTTTCTCAGAAACATGCATTTATAAAAAGGTTATAAACAATTAAATTCATCTATTAAGTTGTTGATTTAATTGAAAATTAACTTATATATTTGGCTTTATGAATATTTTCATAGTAAAAACCTTTATCTACATGGATAACTTTTTTAAATTGGTTACAATTCATGTGTGGGTTTTCCACAAAGAAAAAAGGTTGCAATGGAATTCAGCGTTCGAAGTCAGAATCCATTGCAACCTTGTCAGGCAATAACTTGTTAGTCCTACCTGTCCCCTTACTTACGTTTGGGTTGCTGAGCATACTACATATTGGTGTATCTTGGCAGTCAGAGGGTTTTTGGGGCTGACTTAAATTGGAGTAATCCTATGTCAGATGTACGAATAACATGCATTCAAAAACTAAACCCTAGTAGCCCTCACGAGCACATTACTCACGTTGGAAACCCTCCAGCTTGGGTGTGGACGCGTGAAGCGGTTATTAAAAGCATAAAGGCTGGCAATAGCTTTTATGTGCTTGATCCACTTTCGCGCAAGCGTTCGGAAGTGGGGGTAGTAGAAGAGGCGGGTAAAGAAGCCTATCTGCGCACTCACGCTGATGGGTACTACAACAACAATTTATTGTCACTTAACCAGTGTTCTTACGGGTAGAAAGTAGTTAGGAAAAGAGGGCGCATCGCGCCCTCTTTTTTACTTGTAGCCGCAGACGTTAAGTGTGAGTCTAGCGGTTGTGGTTCATGAATACAGATATCTGTACAATAATAAAATCATGAAAACCACACTCAATTTACACGACGCATTGATTTTTGAGGCTAAGCGCTTTGCTGCCGAGCAAAGCACCACGCTCACGCGCCTAATTGAAGATGGGCTGCGCCTTAGGTTGGCGCAGGTTCAGCAGGCAATGAATAAGCCTAAAAAAATAAAAATGATGGTGCTGCCTGGCTCGGGTGGTTTAGCACAAGGGCTCGATGGCACTAGCAACCGTGCTTTGCTTGAAGCCGCAGAAGCTTAAAGAGAGTCGACTTCGCCATGATGCTAGATGTGAATGTGTTGTTAGCTGCCGCAAGGCAAGACCATACGCATCATGCGGGCGCCAAAGATTGGTTGGAGTCTTGGCTCACAGATTGCGAAGCGGGTACGCAGACGCTATCGCTTCCGTTGATGGTGATTGCTAGTTTTTTAAGACTCATCACACAAGCCAAAATTTATCCCAACCCGTCTACAGCCAAGCAGGCCGTGGCTTACGTCGATTGGTTACTCGGCGTGCGCGGTGTGAGTGTTGGTTCGCAAGGCAAAGAGTGGGTGCAGCTACGCAAGCTTTGCCTAGATAAAAACTTGATTCATAACGACATCCCTGATGCATGGCTAGCAAGTCTTGTGATTTCAAGTGGAGAAGTACTTGCCACTTTTGACAAAGGATTTCGCAAGTTGTTGCCTAGCTCACAATTGCAAATTTTGTAAATACTTAACTGGAGACAACAGCATGACAAAGAAAACTTTCGAAAATCTGAGCGACCTCACAGCCTTTGTCGGCCAAGAAATTGCAGGTGGTGAGTGGATCACCATCACGCAAGAGCAAGTGAATCTGTTTGCGGATGCCACGGGCGATCACCAGTGGATTCACGTGAGTCCTGAGCTAGCAGCCAAGGGGCCGTTTAAGACCACCATCGCGCATGGCTTTTTAACGCTGTCGCTCCTTCCGACATTTTTTGAGTCGAGCTTCTCGATTACTAACTCACGCATGGGTGTGAACTATGGCTTGAACAAGGTACGCTTCACCTCGCCCGTGCCCGTGGGCTCGCGTCTGCGTGCGGCGATGAAGCTGCTGGCGCTGGACAACATCGACAACAACGGCGTGCAAATGACGTGGCTAGTGACCGTGGAGCGTGAGGGCTCGGACAAGCCTGTGTGCATTGCGGAGAGCTTGGTGAGGCGCTATCCGTAATTTTTGAGGCTAGGCGCGTGCCATCTATTCACATTCTCAGGCTCGGTTCAGGACTTGTCCTGTGGACGTATATCGCCACACATCTTTTGAATCATGCGCTGGGGCTGTGGTCGCTGGCTGCCGCAGAGCAAGCCTTGCGTTTGGCGATTGTTGTTTGGCATAGTTGGTTAGGAACATTGATTTTGTATGGCGCGTTTGCAACGCACTTGACGCTGGCTTTGACGGGGCTTTATCAACGCCACACGCTGCGGTTGCCGCCGCAGGAGCTGCTGCGTATTGCTTTTGGGCTTAGCTTCCCTCTGTTATTGGTTGGACATGCCGTGAGCGCTCGGATAGGCTACGAGTGGTACGGCCTCTTGCCGCAGTATCAGCGCGTGATTGAGTCCTTGATCAGCTCTGGCAATGAAGGGCGGCAAATTGCGCTCTTAGCGCCAGGTTGGTTGCATGGCTGTATGGGTTTGAATGTGGCGTTCAGACATCGTGCGGGGTACAAACGCTGGCGTTGGTTATTCGTCACTTTGGCGATTGCGCTGCCATTGGCCAGCGCCGCAGGGTTTTTGATGATGAACCAAGAAATCGCGCTGCTTTTGCAAAACCCCGATTGGCAATATCAAGCGGCTAAGCGTTTGTCCAAAGCCGATGCTGAAACCTTGGCCGATTTGCGCGATCAAGTGCTGAACATCTACGGCGGTTTATTGCTTGCCGTGCTGCTCGCTAGGACGGTGCGCTGGGCACGTTAAACCCGCACTGCCGCCACGCCTCAAACACTGTCACCGCGACGGCGTTAGATAAATTGAGGCTGCGCTGTCCCTCGATCATAGGCAAACGCAGACGCTGCTCGGTTGCAAACGATTCGCGCAAATCAGAGGGCAGACCTTGGGTCTCGGAACCAAAGACAAACCAGTCGCCTGCTTGGAAGGCTTGCTGGTAGGGGCTTGCCAAGCCTTTGGTCGTGAAAGCGAACATGCGCTTGGCCTGCGGGGCAGCAGTCTCTAGAAAGGCTTGCCAATTGGCGTATCGCACCACGTTGGCGTACTCGTGGTAGTCGAGCCCTGCGCGGCGCATTTGCTTATCGCTCATGTCAAAACCCAGCGGTTCAATTAAGTGCAAACGCGAACCCGTGTTGGCGCACAAGCGGATGATGTTGCCCGTGTTAGGCGGAATTTCGGGGGTGACGAGAACGACGTTAAACATGGGCGACCTTATTGATGCCGTGATTGTCGCTTCCGCACGGATGGAGCAGCGATTAACATTCACGCATGAATCAAGCCCCAGACCCATACCAAGACATTCGCGATGCCGTACGCGCTTTATGCGCCCAGTTTCCCGACGAATACCACCGCAAGATTGATGAGGCGCGTGGCTACCCCGAAGCCTTTGTTGAGGCACTGACCAAGGCGGGTTGGATGGCCGCCCTGATTCCGCAAGAGTATGGCGGCTCGGGGCTGTCGATGGCGGAGGCTTCGGTCATCATGGAAGAGATCAATAAATCGGGCGGTAACTCTGGGGCGTGCCACGGTCAGATGTATGTGATGAATGCGATCGTGCGCAGTGGTTCGCAAAAACAAAAAGATTTTTATCTACCCAAAATTGCCACAGGCGAGTTGCGCATTCAATCCATGGGCGTGACCGAACCCAGCACGGGCAGCGACACCACTAAGCTCAAAACATCAGCGGTGCGCAAAGATGGGCGCTGGGTCATCAATGGTCAAAAGGTGTGGATTTCGCGCATTCAGCATTCCGACCTGATGATTTTGCTGGCGCGCACCACGCCTTTTGCTGAGGGGCAGAAAAAAACCGATGGACTCTCGTGCTTTTTGGTGGATTTGAAATCGGCCATTGGCAATGGACTCACGGTGCGCCCGATTTTGAATATGGTCAACCACGAGACCAATGAACTCTTTTTTGACAACCTTGAAATCCCAGAAGAGAACTTGCTCGGCGAGGAAGGAAAAGGCTTTAGAACCATTTTGGATGGCTTAAACGCCGAGCGCACACTCATCGCTGCCGAGTGCATTGGCGATGGTTATTGGTTTATTGACCGCGCAGCTAAATACGCCCGTGAGCGCGTGGTGTTTGGCCGCCCGATTGGGCAAAACCAAGGCGTGCAGTTTCCGATTGCTGACGCGTACATCGAGCTAGAAGCGGCGAATCTGATGCGCTGGAAGGCTTGCGCAAAAATTGATGCGTTTGAACCCGCTGGTGCAGAAGCCAATATGGCGAAGTATTTAGCAGCCAAAGCCAGTTGGGAAGCCGCCAACGTCTGCTTGCAAACGCATGGTGGTTTTGGTTCTGCGTGCGAATACGACATCGAGCGCAAGTTTCGCGAGACACGCTTGTATCAGGTCGCGCCCATTTCTACCAACATGATTTTTAGTTACGTGGCAGAGCACGTGCTGGGCTTGCCGCGTTCGTTTTAGGCGCTGCGGCTGAGATTAATTGAGCGGCGTGTGTGCAATCACCACGGCACTAACCTTTGCCGCACCCGCTTTGTAGAGCGGCTGGGAGGCGGCGACCAAGGTGGCGCCTGTTGTCATGACGTCGTCGATTAGCAAGATGTGTTTGCCAGAAAATGATGCATTGGCGTTGCTGTAAGACTTGCTGCGAGCTTTATCGGGTGGGGCTTGCAAGGCAAAGGCATTCGCGACGTTGCGCTGCCGCGCCTCGCGATCGAGTAGGCGCTGGGGTGCCGTGTTGCGGGTTCGGATGAGTGAGGATGCATCAATTTTGTTTTTGGCGACTAAATGTTTAGCCAAAGCGAGCGCTTGATTGAAGCCGCGTTCCTCAAGGCGCTCAGGGGCTAGTGGCAATGGCATCACGATATCAGCACTTTCTAGCAATTCACGGATTAGCTCTTGGCGCTGCATCAGTCCTGCAAAAAGTCTTGCCAGTCCAGGTTCGGGTGCGAATTTGTATCTAGCGATCAGCGCTGACCACGGCGCATCAAAGCTCAAGGCGGCGATGCAGCCGCCCAGACCTTGTGGCGCCGGAATTTGGGGTGCTTTGGCGTGCGTTTGAATGCAGCTTTGGCAAACACCTGTCACGCCCTCGAATGACGCGGACGGCCATTTTTTGCAGATTGCGCATTCAAAGGGGATGGAGAGCAATAACCGCGAGATAAAGGACATGCCTCAATATACTAGGCTGATGGCTGACAATTCCACCTCCGATTTTGACCCGCATATAGACGCAGTTGCCGCTGCGCGCTGGGCGCAGATGCCCGTCCGCCAAGCGCCCTGGCTGCACGAGGAGGCGGGCAAGCGCATGGCCGAGCGGCTGGATTACATCAAGTTGCCGACTAAAGATTGGAC
>JANPAY010000113.1:0-11154 GCA_031430155.1 Comamonadaceae bacterium | reverse complement strand
CTTGTGCATCCACATGCCTTCAAGCGGAAGACCTCGCGTCATCATGACTGTCTCTAAAGAGCGCACCAATGACTCCACAAATGGATGGTAGTCACTACGATAGAAAGAATTGAATCGATAGTCAAAACCGCAAAGTCCAATCGTGTCTAGCGTCAAGGCCGTCATGTCATGCACAACGTCGATTTCCTCATTCGTGTTCAACCGCTCCCACTTTTTAATCAATTGATCTGCTATATCCACCATCATGGGGTGGTAAGACTGCATGGCTCTATTGCCAAATGGTTGCAGCAAAATGTTGTGCGCCTTACCCCAATTGGGCTCTTTCGTATCCGCAGTAAACAAACCATCACCCGCAACGACGCGCACTCGGCGCAACGGACCGCGCACCGTTTTATCAAAGCGCTTGTCGTCACTTAGCTCATCAATGAGATCGTGCCCCGACACAAAAATCATGGGCGCACCCATCATGTCTAATCTAAAGATTGGCCCCAACTCATCAGCCAATCGATTTAAACTTTGAATTGGTGCAGAGGCATCCAAAGACAGCATATTGCCCACAACGGGCTTGGTAGGTGGTTGAGGAATTGATTTGAGAGAAGGTTTTAGGGTAGGTTTAGAAGTCATTTTTATCTCTCTGATTTAAAATCTGCGCTGATGCCACTCAATGAGTTTAGCGTTCAGCTCTAACGGTTTTTCATGCTGGGTCCAGTGCCCGCAATCCTTGATGAGGTATTTCTCTAAATCTGGAACCAGCGCATCCATAGCATCGGCATCGGACGGTGGCAAGACCACATCTAGCTCGGCCATGACCATCAAACAAGGAACTCGAATCATGTGGTCAAACGCTGCATCCTGCGCCCAATTGCGAGAGTAATTTCTGTACCAATTGATACCACCTGTAAAACCCGTCTTGGTAAACGTATCGACAAACACTTTTTTTTCTGCGTCCGACAGAATCTTGGGGCGCGGATCTTTGCTGGCATCGTAGCCCGCCACGTACTGGGGGAAAGCCAGCGGCAATTTGGAAGGCTGCTCGTCGTGACTCGTCACACCAGGCAGCATGGGTTTTTGACGTGGATCAGGTCTGCGGCAAAAAAAATCAAATGTTTGCTCGACATGTGATTCAAAAACTTGCTCTGACTTGCGCTCGATATCCTGAAATTGCACGATATACATACTGCTACCAAAGCGCTTGCGAAATAGCTCAATCGGATCAATCGGCGCTCTTGGGTGATGAGGCGTATTCACGCCCACCACACCCGCAACCCTTGCAGGATGGCGCATCGCCATGCTCCAGACGACAAAACCACCCCAGTCATGGCCGACAAAAATCGCTTTATCAATGCCCAGATGATCGAGCAAGCCGACTAAATCACCCGTCAGATGCTCTACGTCGTAATCCTCTACTTTGTCGGGGCGATCTGTTGCACCATAGCCGCGTTGGTCTGGCGCAATAACACGAATGCCAGCGTCGCCAAGCGCCTTGATTTGATGCCGCCATGAGAAGGCAATCTCAGGCCAACCGTGACAAAGCACCATCGGCGGCGCATCCGTATTGGGGCCCGACTCGTAATACCCCATCTTGATTCCATTAACCTGTGCAAATTGTAGTGGCGGCATTTCAATCATGGCTGACGACTCCAGTTGTGTTGTTATCTTAATTGTGCATATTACAGGCGAGCTAGGAGGGTTTGATTTATTTCGTCTTCTATACGTCCTTTAAACGCTGATAAAAGCATCCCCAACTTAACATCCATCTCAAATTCATCCGCTCGCACATACATTGTGCCTGTCACGCCTTGCCTCGTGAAGTGAATACAGTCGTGTGTATCGCCTTCTTCATAAGTGCATTCCATGGCTAATTTCGTTTCGGCAGACTCGGCCCAATCTAATGCGATCTTCCGAGCCTTTTTTAAACCCAATTGATGCGCGTGCTGTATATGAATGTGTGCCATAGTTTCTTAAAGATAAGCCTTGGACAACGCTTGCAAGTGCTGGCGCGATTCGTTCGACAAATAGGGAGAAAGTAAATTTAGCACATGGAACGCCCCTTGGAGTATGGTCGCTTGGGCATGCGCAGGCTCTAAGGCTTGCCTGGGATTTTTGATGTACTCATAGCTCAGCCAATAGGTCATGAGCACGGTCATACAAGTCGCGATTGACTTCGCATTAAAGCTGTCAATTTGCATCACGTGATGCCTAACTAAGCCATGTAATGTGACTTCAAACGCCCTATTTTTTTTCACAATGAGCGATTGGATTTGTTTTTCTAGTTGGCGATTTTTACTGAGTAAATCGCTCATGTCGCGATACAAAAATCGATACGCATCGATGAGCTCAAACAGCGTGTGCAAAAAAAACCAAGTGTCTTCGATACTCTGCACATCGTTGGCTGCAGGTAGTATGCTCCCTAGGCTTTGGACGTAGTCGCCCATCAAGGTATTGATGAGCTCCGCCTTGCTGGGATAGTGGTAGTACAGGTTGCCTGTACTCATACTGAGCGCCCCCGCAATGGTTGCAGGGGCTACGTTTGGCTCACCAAAACGGTTGAATAAATCCAAGCTTGTTTCAAGGATTCGATTCGCCGTTTTAGTTCGCCGAACTTTCAAGATTTACTTCTTAGTTGATTTAGCGGCAACTTTTTTTGCTGCTGCTTTTTTAGCGGCAGGCTTTGCAGCGGCCTTCACTACTGGCTTGGCGGCTGGTTTAGTAGCTTTCAGAGCATCGATCTTTTTATGCAATTCAGCAATATCGTGCTTCGTAGGAATGCCCATTTGCTTCAATGCTTTGGCAACGCGCTCTTCAAAAATACCTTCTAGCTTGCCAATTTGGCCTGTGGCCTTTGACAAGAATTCCGCTTTCAATGCGCTGGCTTTTGCCGTCACATCAGCAAATTGCTCTTGCGCCGTGCCTTGTGTTTTTTCTTGTAAACGCTTGCCTTCTTTAACCAGCGCATCAAATACCTTCGTACCTTCGGCTTGCGCTTTTGCAAACGCGCCAAGACCCGCTTGCCAGATTTGCTGCGAAGACTCTTTGTAGTCTGCCGCCAATTGTTTTGCGTTAGCTGTTACTTTTGTACCCATTTTTGTTTTCGTGACCATGATTAACTCCTAGAGGTTGATAAAAGTGCCTGAATACGGAATGTTTTTTGGCACTGATGTAACTGTAAATGAATGAACGCATTTTGTTTAGAACTACCAGTCTAAATCGGAACATCTGATTGCTTCAAATGTGGGACGATATGCGCGCACAACTGATCCGTGACGCCTGGCGGCCAGTCATGCCCCATACCTTTAATCTCCACAAAACGAGCGTCTTTAATACGCGCAGCAGTATCTTTACACACGCGATGGGCACCAACGGATCATCTGTGCCATGGATCACTAACGTTGGACTCTGAATACTTGGCAAAGCCATATATCGTTTTGCATCAGCCAAGATAGCAAGCAGCTGGCGCGAGATCCCTGTTGGGTGATACGAGCGCTTAGCACTTGCCGTCAAACGTTGACGAAGCGCATCCAAATCTTGCGGATAGCCAGGACTACCAATCAAGGTAAACAGCTTGATGGAGTGATTCACAATGTCATCAATTTGCGTTGACTGTGGCCGCACGAGCATCGCCTTGGCGATCTCGGTGCGTGCACTTGGTAGCCCAGGTGCACCGCTTGTGCTCATCACACTTGTCAATGACAAAATCCGAGAAGGTGCAGCAATAGCCATACGCTGCGAAATCATGCCCCCCATTGAAACACCAATGATGTGAGCACGCTCTATCTCAAGCGCATCGAGAATACCCAAGGCATCCTTTGCCATATCTTCCAATCGATAGGGCGAGCGAACGGTGAGGCCAAACCTTGCCTTAACGGCCGCCAAAATCATATTGGGCACACCGAACTCATCCAAATGACTTGATAGCCCAATATCACGGTTGTCATAACAAATGACACGGTACCCCACCTGCAGCAAAGATTCAATTAAGGCTTCGGGCCATGCTGTGAGTTGCATACCCAGTCCCATCGTCAAAAGTACGGCTGGCGCGGTCTTCGCGCCACGGGACTCAACCTCAAACTTCAACCCATTGCTATAAATTTGCAAACCTATGCCCAAACGACAGCTCCTTTTGCGGCATACCAGCGCTCAATGTTTGCTTCGACAGCAGCTTCTATACGATTGCGCTTGATTTTGAGTGTAGGTGTCAACTGGCCATTTTCAATCGACCAAGGCTCTTTTGCTACCACGATCATGCGCAGTTGCTCGTAGTCGGCCACCGCGCTGTTAACGCGTTTGAGTACAGAAGTCATCTCGGCTTCAAACTCGGCGCGCACAGTAGCATCACCCAGTTTAGGCCTAAGGCCTTCAGCAGGAACAACAATAGCGTACGCTGAAGACTGCCCGACGCCAGAGACCATGCATAGTTCCACCATTTGGCTTTCATTGATCATATTCTCAATCGGCGCAGGCGCGACGTATTTGCCCTTGGCTGTTTTAAATAACTCTTTCTTGCGGCCTGTGAGCTTAAGCTGGCCATCTGGCAGTACCTCGCCTAAGTCGCCTGTACGGAAGAAGCCGTCAGCAGTAAACACTTCTGCATCGAGCTCGGGCTGTTTGTAGTAGCCCTTCATCGTGCCTGGCGACTTGATCAAAATCTCGCCATCTTGCTCTAAGCGGCGCTCCACACCCGGATAGGTCACACCTACGTAGCCTAAGACCTGTTGCTTCTTATTCGTTGAGTGCGAGTAGGCGAAGTCCTCCGTCATACCGTAACCTTCTGAAAGGTGCAAGCCCAGATCGCGATACCACTGAAGCAGTGCCGGTGGCAACGGCGCAGAACCGCAGCCCGCTAAAACCACTTCATTCAAGCCCAGCTGCGTGAGCACTTTCTTTCGGACAATCGTATTCAAAATCGGGATTTTGAGCAGGGTCTTCAGCTTCTTGGGCGGCATCTTGGCGGACACACCTTGTTGGAACTTGAGCCAAAGGCGTGGTACAGAAATAAACACCGTGGGGCGTGCACGCTGCAAATCTTGCACAAACGTGTCCAACGCTTCAGCAAAGAAGATGTGACCACGACCCATTACAAAGCCAGCACATTCAATCCAAGCGCGCTCAAAGATGTGCGCCAATGGCAAATACGACAGCGCTCGATAGGTGAATGCCGAGCCTTGTTCTTTATCTTGGAAGTCCACAATGCCTTCGCTAGCACGGGTAGCGCCCTCAAAAGTGTGCATGACGCCCTTGGGCGTTCCTGTAGAGCCAGAGGTGTACATGATGAAGCAGACATCGCCGCCTGCCCGTGCAGGCTTGCCAGCTATAGCTTCAGTTTTCGCAGTAATGGCATCCCATGTAGAGTAATTATTTTTAGAAGACAGTGGCAGCGCTATACATGGCAGGCCAGCTGGAATACCGCCCACTTGCTGGTCAAAATTGTCTAACTTACCCACAAATAGCAGACTGGCCTCGCTGTGCGTGAGAACGTAATTCACCGTATCGGCGCCCTCAGTTGGGAAAATCGCCACGGTCGTATAGCCAGCCATCCAAATGGCCAGTTCGGCCATCATGAAATGCGCGGTATTCTTCGACAAAATACCAATGCGTGACCCAGGCTCAAATCCTTGCGCCTTCAAGTGTGTGGCCATGCGGCGCGACTGATCCATCATCTGCGCCCAAGTGAAGTTAGCGACCATGCCGCCGCCTGTGGGCTGCGTCAAATAAATTTGGTCAGCCCTATTTTTTTCATGCCCGTAGATGTAATCAAGTAGCAGTTTAGGTTGGCTCATCATTTTTCCTTTATTTTTTAGGTTTAGCTTTTGGTGTAGTTTTAGGTGCAGCTTTAACTGCGGCCTTCTTGGTCGCTGGCTTGCGCACGGCAACTTTGGCTTGGGCGGGCTCAGCTGCTTTTGTCGCAGCTTGCGCCTCTTTTGCTTTCATAATTTCTTGCTGCTTTAAAGCCAAATCGAGAAGCAAACGATGCTCAGCCAGCAACATATCGGCCAACTCGCCAATATCAGGCAGTGCTTTGCGGCATGAAATCAAACCGTAATCCAAACGCCCGTTGTAGCTTTGAACCGTCACATTCAAAGCCACGCTATGGGAAGGAATAGACACGGGGTAGTAACTCACCACCTTTGCACCCGCAAAATAAAGCTGGGCTTGAATGCCCGGTACGTTTGAAATGGCCACGTTAACAACGGGCGGCAACACATTGGCGAGCCGTGAGCGACCAAACAGAGATGCCAACCCAGAAATCAGCCACGGCGCAGCCAGCATCGGGAAATCCGTCGGCATCACACCTTTGACCTTCTCCATCTGTCCTTTGCTGATATCAGATGCAGCATGAATCGCATGCAAACGCTTGAGCGGATCAGCAATGTCCGTGGCTAAAGTCATACGCATCATGCTGACTTGATTGTTCGCCGTTCCATCGTCGGCGGCACGCAAACTCACGGGTACGCCCGCTAACAGCGACTTAGTTGGCAGCTCATCATTGGCCTTAAAGTAATTACGCAAGGCTCCCGATACGCTACCCATCACTACGTCATTTAAAGAAACACCTAGCGTTTTACCAATCATTTTGACTTCCGCCAACGGCACGGTTCGTGCGGCAAAACTACGCTGGTTTGTGATCGCCACATTGAGCGAAGTTTTTGGTGCGAACAACTGAAAGTCTTTGGGCAGCGCAAAGCGGCGACGTCCATCGTCATCCACTGGCGGCAACAACACCGATTTCGCGCTTTTGAGCATCGCTGGCGCAGATTTAACAATGTTGACCGCTTGCTTCGCAGCATTACCAAAAGCGGCACTCAATAACTCTGCAATACCCAATTGATACTCGCCGCGGCGCGCACGAGGCCTAGGTGGTCTGATGGCTCTGCCTTCTGGCTGCAAATCAAATAGCGCTCTGGCCAGCGCGACACCCGCCTGCCCATCCACGCCGGCATGATGCACCTTGGTGTAGAAGGCAATCTGTCCGCTTTTTAAGCCATCAATCACAAAAAATTCCCAGAGCGGACGACTGCGATCTAAGAGGCTTGAATGCAAGCGCGCGACATATTGCTGCAACTGCCGGTTGCTACCAGGCTTAGGTAAACTAATGCTACGGATGTGGTAGTCAATATCAATATCTTCATCCTCAACCCACACCGGATCAGCTAGATCAAATGGCATCAAACCCAGTTTGCGTGTAAAGACATCTGCAAGGTGCAAGCGCTCTGCGAGAAAGGCTTTGGAGTCTTCAAAAAAATCTCCTTGGTAGCCTTCAGGCAAATCCATCACATGCAAAGCGCCCACATGCATCGGCATTTCAGCCGATTCCAAGTGCAGAAAGGTAGCGTCTAAGCTACTGAGGTGTTTGAGACTCATAATTTTTACCTTGTTTACCTAATCTATCGTGCAGAAGCCTTAAAAGGAAACAACGTGCGCATCAAGCCCTTCGGATTAAAGTGGCTCCATTTCTTTTCATCCAGCGCCAGTCGATCACCAATCGCGTAAAGCACCAGCGGATTAACACCAAGACCCATGTGACTAGCGGAATTAATCTCAATATTGTCAGCAATAGGCCCCGCTTTTTCAACACAGCAGCCCCAGCCCACTACGCCATCAACCCGCGTATAAATAGACGTAGTCGGCACAGGCGGCTGGCAATCGCCGCGCTCTCTAGGCTCCACCTTATGACGCCCACTGACAAATTTGTAGGTTCGCCACACATTCGTGGTCGTACGCGGCTCACCATAAATAGGGCTGCCCAAGGTAATGACTTGGCGAACCAAGTCTGGCATTTCACGCGCTATTTCGCGGGCAAAAATGCCGCCCAAACTCCAGCCAATCACCGTAACTTTGCGACCGTGCTCTTTGTGCAGTCGAACCAGCTCGGCACGCAGGGCAGCAAAAACACCTTCTTTTGGACCTAGGTTGCGCCCTTGTCCCCAGCCATAGGCGACGTAGCCTTGTTTCGTCAAGAAGCGACGCAGAACCGACGTCGATAAATCGCCAGCCATAAATCCCGGTAAAACCAATACGGGATGGCCATCCCCCTTGGGCAAACTGCGTGAAAGAATGGGCATGGTGAGCTCAGTCCCAAGCCATTCAAATATCGCGCGACCTTCTAGCAAAAGAAGGAGAGGCGAAGGTCGTTGCTCATTGATTTTTGAATCGAAAATAGCGGGTAATTGAAAGAATGGCACGTGAGTAGGGGTTGCGATTGATGCTGCGGACATATTTTGATCTCTCCTGTCTGTTATCTTACATAAGAACCTGATTTTTTATGCCGCTAACGTGCGGATAAGTGTAGGGAGTTACCCTTTAAAACGTCACAATTCAGCGCAACCGAAACGATCTCCTAATTTGCAGGGCAGGCTGACATCACTCGCCGTAAAGTTAATGAAATGACTATCACGCAAAATGGCACCCATATTCTTAGCAATAAAACCTAGAGGACACACCACCATGAGCACAACCCTATCCACTGCGAGTACTCCTTACTTCACATCCGACCACGAAGCGCTTCGCGATACCTTGCGTCGTTTTATCACCGAACGCGTCCTGCCATTTGCTGACGCATGGGAAGATGCTGGAAAAGTGCCGCGCGAGGTGCTCAAAGAAATGGGCGATCTTGGCTTACTCGGCATCAAATACAGCGCCGAACATGGTGGCAGCGAACTCGATACGCTCTCCACGGTCATCTTGGCCGAAGAGCTGGGACGCTGCTCTTACGGCGGCTTTGCTGTCACCGTACTCGTTCACACCGATATGTCTTCGCCGCACCTCTTTCATGCAGGCACAAAAGCGCAGATCGACAAATACATGCCCGACCTCATTGCGGGTCGCAAGATTGCAGCCGTTGCCATGACCGAAGCCGATGCGGGCTCGGACTTGCAGGGCATGCGCACCATGGCAAAACGTGATGGCGATCACTATGTACTCAACGGTAGCAAGATGTTCATCACCAATGGCGTGCATGGCGATTTGTTTTTTGTGGCTGCTCGCACGGGCGAGCCTGGGCGCAATCGGCAAATCTCAATGTTCATCGTTGAACGCGGCACGCCAGGATTCACCGTCGCGCGTCCACTCAAAAAAATGGGCTGGCTATGCAGCGATACCGCCGAGTTGAATTTTGATAATTGCCGCATCCCCACAGAAAATTTGCTGGGCGAAGAGCACAAGGGCTTTTATGCGCTGATGAAAAATTTGCAAAACGAGCGAATCGTCTTATCCGCACAAATGATGGGCGAGGCTAGTCGCGCCATTGAACTCGCGCTCGAGTGGGTCACGCAGCGCAAAGCCTTTGGCGATACGCTGTGGACTAAGCAAGCCATTCGCCACAAGCTCGCCATGCGCCTTGCACAGGTCGAAGCCGCCAAAGCCTTGATTTACAACACCGCGTGGCGCGATTCGCAAGGGCAAGTCGTGACCAAAGAAGTCTCGATGATGAAGGCGCTGTGCGGCACGTTGGTCAACGAAGTGATGTACGACTGCGGGCAATTCCACGGCGGCATGAGCTTCATCCGCGAGACGGCGATTGAGCGCATGTACCGCGACGCACGCGTGCAATCCATTGGCGGTGGTGCAACCGAAGTGATGCTGGAAGAGATTGCTAAGCGAATGGTCTAGCGCATCGTTTACCGCATGAAATGCGGGTGAATCAAGTTTTCAAAACTAAACAGCTCATCCCATTTTTCTTGCGTCACCAGCTTTTGCTCTTGCACTACCATTTGGTGAATAGACTTATTTTGCTGGAAGCCTTCGCGGGCAATTTCAGCGCATTTTTTGTAGCCCAGCACAGGATTCAGCAAAGTCACGATGCCTAGGCTAGACAGCACGTTCTCTTTGGTTCGCTCTGGGTTTGCTGTAATACCCACCACGCATTTTTCGTTGAGTGCAATCATGGCGTTTTCCATGCACTTGATCGAACTAAAGAGTGCAAAGCCCAGTACGGGCTCCATCACGTTGAGTTGCAACTGACCAGCGGAGGCCGCCAGCGTAATCGTCACATCGTTACCAATCACATAAAACGCCGCTTGGTTCACGACCTCGGGAATCACAGGATTCACCTTGCCCGGCATGATGGACGAGCCGGGTTGGAGTTGCGGCAAATTGATTTCATTAAAGCCGCAGCGCGGGCCTGACGCCAAGAGGCGTAAATCGTTACAGATTTTGGACAGCTTGACGGCGGTACGTTTGATCGTTGCCGAGAGTTGCACATACGCACCCGTATCTGAAGTCGCTTCCACCAAATCGGGCGCAAGTTTGAGGTCGTGCCCCGTAATTTCAGATAAGCGCTTCACCACCAAATCGGGGTAACCGCCTGGTGCATTCACTGACGTGCCAATCGCCGTTGCGCCCATATTGACTTCTAACAGCAGGCGCGTGGCGGCATCAATGCGATCAACTTCCTCGCGCAAATTGGTTGCAAAGCCTTTGAACTCGTCGCCCATACTCATAGGCACAGCATCTTGCAAATGGGTACGCCCCATTTTTAAAACGCCCGCTAACTCTTGTCCTTTTTTTTCAAACGCATCAGTCAATCGGATCAAGGTTTTGCGGTAGCTAATCATGCGATTAATCAGTGCCACACGGAACGCCGTCGGATACGCATCGTTAGTGGACTGCGAACAGTTCACGTGATCGTTCGGGCTGATGATGTGGTACTCGCCCTTAGGCTGATTCAAAATCTCCAGCGCCACATTAGCCAGCACTTCGTTCACGTTCATGTTGGTTGAAGTACCCGCGCCACCTTGGATCATGTCTGTCGGGAACTGATCGAGGTATTGCCCTGCAATCAAACGATCACACGCTTTTGAAATCGCATCCGCCTTGTCAGCGGACAAGACACCCAGTTCGCTATTGGCCATCGCTGCGGCTTTTTTGACATAGCCAAACGCCGCAATCAAATAGGGTTCAGCAGAGATGGGGATCCCCGTAATGTGAAAATTTTCAATGCCGCGCAGCGTTTGCACACCATAGTATTTGTCGCTGGGGATATCGCGAGCGCCTAAAAAATCGGTTTCAACACGATGACTCATTTTTAACTCCAAAACCAGATCTTAGGCGACATTCATATTTTGACTTGTAAACGAGTTAGTCCACCTTAGCGCCTGATTGCCGCACGACATTGCCAAGCCGTGGAATCTCGGCGGCAATCAGCGCCGCTAATTCTTC
>JANPAY010000112.1:0-14190 GCA_031430155.1 Comamonadaceae bacterium | reverse complement strand
TTTGACGAAGACCCGCAAACGACTTTCGACTATGTGGCGCATCACTTGGGGCCGATGGGTTTGGCGTACGTGCACGTGATTGAGGGCTCGACAGGCGGCCAGCGCGAGTTGCCAGATCGCCCTTTTGATTACGCCTCGTTTAAAGCGGTGTACCGCGCGGGTGGTGGCAAAGGCGCCTGGATGGTGAATAACGCCTATGACGCGGCTATGGCTGCCAGCGCTGTACCCAAGGATGCAGACCTCGTGGCGTTTGGACGTCCTTTCATTGCTAACCCCGATTTGGTGGCCAGAATTGCAACTGGCGCTGCATGGCAGACGATTGATCGCAAAACCCTATACGGCGGCGGCGCGGCGGGGTACATTGACTATCCCACTTTATAGAAAAGGTTTTATCATGCAACGCCCCGTTTTAGCCCTCGACAGCATCCATCCCGCGATTCAAAACTTCGTCGCGACTAATCGTCAAAAATTGGTTCTAGAAGTGCAAGCAGCTATCGCTGCGCACCCCGTGGTCGTGGTTGGAATGGGGATGAACCCCATGTGCGGCAAGGCTCGCAAAGCACTCAATGAGACTGGCACGGCGCATCATTATTTGGAATATGGCAATTACTTCAATACGTGGCGTGAGCGCAATGCACTGAAGATGTGGACGGGTTGGCCAACTTTTCCGATGGTGTTTGTGCGTGGCACTTTGGTGGGCGGTGCAAGCGATGTTAAGAAATTGATTGCCAGTGGCGAACTTAAAACGATGCTGGCAGCGTAATGGTCGCATCCTCCTCACCAGCCTCCCCCTTGAGGGGTTTGCTACCATTTTTTGCACCCTATAAATCTCAAATCGCTATAGCAGGCGTGGCTTTGCTGGCTGCGGCACTGGCTACGTTGGCGTTGCCTGTGGTGCTTCGCGGTTTGATTGACGAGGGCTTTAGCACGGGTATTTCCAGCAAACAACAAGCGCAATTTGTGATGGTGTTTGGTGTGGCAGTGGCCATCGGCGTGTTTACCGCACTGCGCTTTTATATGGTTTCGTGGCTGGGCGAGCGCGTCACCGCCGATGTGCGCAGCAAGGTCTATGCACACGTCATCAACCAAAGCCCTGAGTTTTTTGAAACCACTCGCTCGGGCGAAGTGCTGTCGCGTCTCAACACCGACACCACCGTGATCCAAACGCTGGTGGGCTCTAGCCTCTCAATGGGATTGCGCTCCAGCGTGATGATGCTCGGCGCGATTGCCATGTTGGTCTACACCGCGCCGATGGTGATGGGCTTAGTGCTCTTGCTCATCGTGCTGGTGGTCATTCCTGCCGTGTCCATTGGGCGGCGCGTGCGCAAACTCTCGCGCTCCAGCCAAGACCGTGTGGCGGATGCGAGTGCGATTGCTGCCGAGGTGTTGACTTCGGTTCCGCTCGTGCAAAGCTATGCGCAAGAGGCTCGCGAAGCCATGCGCTATCAGGCTTCCAATGAGACTGCCTTTATTGTCGCGGTGCGCCGTAACCGCACAAGAGCCGTGCTGACGGCGTTTGTGATCGTGACGATTTTTTCAGCGCTGCTGTTTGGTTTGTACCTTGGCGTGCAAGCGGTGATGGCGGGCAAGCTCAGTGCGGGCGAATTGGGTCAGCTTGTGTTGTATGTGATTTTGCTAGGTAGCTCGCTCGCGGTGATGTCCGAGGTGATGGGCGATGTACTACGCGCCGCTGGTGCTGCTGAGCGATTGATGGAGCTGCTCGCTACCCAGTCGCCGATTCAATCACCTGCAAACCCAATGGCCATGCTGACCGCTAGTGATGGCAAAGGCGCAGAGATTCGTTTTGATAACGTGACGTTTCACTATCCGTCGCGTCCTGATCGTGCGGCACTAGATCATTTGAGTTTTCATATCCAGCCAGGTGAAACCGTTGCATTGGTGGGGCCATCGGGCGCTGGCAAGACGACCGTGTTTCAACTTTTGCAGCGTTTTTATGATGCACAAAGCGGCACGGTCTCTATCAATGGCGCTGCTGTGACGGCGGTGTCCTTGCAAGATTTACGCCGTCGCATGGCACTCGTTCCGCAAGAAAGCACGCTGTTCTCCAGCAGCGTTGAAGATAATATCGCGTACGGAGAACCTGCCGCTAAGCCACACCAGATAAGGCTTGCAGCAGTGGCGGCACAGGCGGATGGCTTCATCAACGACTTACCAGAAGGCTATCAAAGTCAAACAGGTGAGCGCGGTGTGCGATTGTCTGGTGGACAAAAACAGCGCATCGCGATTGCCAGAGCCATGCTGCGGGACGCGCCGCTCTTGCTCTTAGACGAGGCGACTAGCGCTTTGGATGCTCAAAGCGAGAAAGCCGTGCAGCAAGCGCTAGAGACTGCGATGGTGGGACGCACGACGCTGGTGATCGCGCACAGGCTGGCGACGGTGCAAGCCGCTGACCGTATCTTGGTGTTAGACCAAGGGCGTTTGGTGGAAGAAGGCACGCATACCAGTTTGGTGGCTAAAGGCGGCTTGTACGCCAAGCTGGCGGCGCTTCAGTTTGACCACGTCAGCTGACCTTGAAAAAGTCATGCGGTGACAATCACTGCATGACCACATCCAACATAGAGACATTTATCCCCAGCAAAGACGCTTCGCTGGAAAGCTCCATTGCCACCCTCAGCGCCAAACTGCTGGCGCTTGGTTTCCACATAGAGGAGCGCTCGTGGTTGAACGACGTAGAAGGCATTTGGTCGGTACATGTGAGTGACCGCGATTGCCCACGCCTTTTTAGCAACGGCAAAGGATCGTCAAAATTGGCGTCACGGGCTTCGGCGCTGGGTGAGTACTTTGAGCGCCTTGGCACCAATTATTTTTGGACACACTTTTATTTGGGTGAAGCCAACGCCAATAAAGATTTTGTGCATTACCCTTCTGAGCAGTGGTTTCCGCTCCCAGCTAAAGGAGACAAATGGCCTAAAGGTTTGTTAAATGCGGAACTGCAAAAGTTCTACAACCCAAACGGCGAAGTCCTTGCCAGCCAACTGATTGACTTGAATTCTGGCAACGCGGCGCGCGGTATTTGCGCCATCCCTTACAAGCGCTTGCGTGACGATGCCACCGCGTATTTCCCCGTCAATTTAATTGGCAATTTGTACGTCAGCAACGGCATGTCGGCGGGCAACACTTTGATGGAAGCACGGACGCAGGCGCTCGCAGAAATTTTTGAACGCGACATCAAATTCCGCATCATCAAAGAAGGTATCTGCCTGCCCGATGTGCCAGAGGATGTGATTGCGCGCTATCCACGCATTGCAGCAGGCATCAAAGGTTTGCGCGATGCGGGTTACGGCATTTTGGTGAAAGACGCGTCGCTGGGCGGGCATTATCCCGTGATGTGCGTGACCATGCTGAATCCGAAAGACCAAGGTTGCTTTGCCAGCTTTGGCGCACATCCGCGTTTTGAAGTCGCGCTGGAGCGCTCGCTCACCGAACTCTTGCAAGGCCGCGCGATTGATGGACTCACGGGTTTTGAAGCGCCTGGTTTTGACATGATTGAGATTGCCGATGCGCCTAATTTAGAGATCCATTTTGTGGACTCTAGCGGTGTGATTAGCTGGGATTTTTTAAGGAGTACGCCAGACTATGCGTTTGCCGATTGGAATTTTTCAAACACCACCGAGGAAGATTACAACTGGTGCGTGGACAAGATTCATGCAAGCCAGAGCGCTGCGGGGCAGTGTGATATTTACGTTGCCGATTTCACGCACCTAGGCGTGTACAGCTGCCGCATCTTGGTGCCTGGCATGTCCGAGATTTACCCGATTGAAGAGCTGCAATATCAAAACAATACTGTTGGTAATTTAGTGCGTCCTGCGCTTGTGCGTTTGGCCGATTTGACTGAGACAGAATGCCGCGAATTGCTGGACACTTTTTTGGAATTGGACTTGGCAGAAGAGCTGCCGCTGTGGACTTTGATTGGCCTTGCTGCCGACCCAGGCACGACGTGGGCAACAGTCAGGGTGGGCGAAATCAAAACTTTGCTGGGTTTGGCCATACAAGATGAGGAAGCGATTTTGGACGGCTGTGCGTGGATTAGCCAGTTTGGACAAATGCCCGCGCCCCGCGCCCGCGTCTACCGCTGCATAGCCAGCATCGTGCAGTTAAACGCCGAGATGGAAGAACCGGGCGCGTTTGCGCACAGTCTGCTGTTGCTCTATGGTGCGGAGACCTTGAATGAGGCGCAAAAGTTAGTGAATCGCCAAGGTAAGGGTGCAGAGCGCTTCTTCGGTTTAGGCACGCTTGGCGCGAATATGGAAGGCAGCAAGATGCACACGCAACTTTTGGTGGCGTATGACAAGGTGCGCAAAGCTCAAAGTTAAGCGATCAAAGCATGCCGCCTAAACGTTGACGAATGATAGTTTCTGCCTCTAGCATGATGCGGTCGATGAGTTCCTTGACGGTGGGCACATCGTGAATCAATCCTGCCACCATGCCGCATGACCAGGCACCAATTTCCATCTCGCCTTTTTGCATGATGCGTGGATAGACACCAGCGACCTCGTCGATGATGTCTTCGAACTTGATGCTGGCGCCTAATGTGCGCTCTTTCTCCAGCAGTCGATCTACGGCGTCGTTGCGCAGCACGCGCTCGGTATTGCGCAGAGGGCGCATCACGAGTCGTGTATCGAGTTCACTGGCCGCGACGATGGCTTGCTTTACGTTCTCATGCACAGGCGCTTCTTTGGTTGCTATGAAGCGTGTGCCCATGTTCATACCCTGTGCGCCCAGCGCCAGCGCCGCCACCAGCGAGCGACCATCCGCCATTCCGCCTGATGCGACAAATGGAATCTTGAGTGTTTCTGCCGCGCGTGGCAACAAAATGAAGTTGGGGATGTCGTCTTCGCCAGGGTGACCGCCGCACTCAAAACCGTCCACACTGACGGCATCACAGCCAATCGATTCGGCCTTCAGTGCATGACGTACCGAGGTGCATTTGTGGATGACCTTAATGCCCGCTTCGTGCATGGCAGGCAGCCATTTTTGTGGGTTGTTGCCAGCAGTCTCCACAGCTTTGATGCCTGCGTCAATGATGACCTTGATGTAACCCGGGTAGTCGGGTGTATTGACCATCGGCAAGAACGTCAGGTTGACGCCAAAGGGTTTGTCTGTCATGTCCTTACAGCGCTTGATTTCATTTGCCAATGCTTCAGGGGTGCGCTGCGTTAAGCCTGTGATGATGCCGAGGCCTCCTGCGTTGGAGACTGCGGCAGCCAATTCCGCAAAACCTACATAGTGCATGCCACCCTGAATGATGGGGTGTTGGATGCCGAACATTTCTGTGATGAGTGTTTTCATACGCGGGTCTTTCTAGAAAATGGTGAACAGAAAAAGAAAAAATCACAAATTGAACGCGGGGCGCAGCGCCAATGTCTCGCGCCAACGCCGCAAATTCACATGCTGCTCGCTAGGCTTGATGCGCACCACCCTTGCAAAATCCACAGCCACCACAGCCGTGATATCGGCAATGCTGAGTTGATTGGCTGCAATAAATTCACGTCCTGCCAAGCGTACATCCAGCATGTCCAAGAAATGCTGCACACGCTGCAAGCCCCGCGCAGCAAGCTCTGGTATTTGCGCATAGTCCACAGGGCCAGGTAGGGCACGGTTCACCATAGCGGGCGCACTGTTGCGCAACGCTTCGGCAATCGCCATCAAACCTTCAAATTCCATGCGCCAATTCCAGCTTGCGATTTCGGCTTTATCAATTGCAGTGCGGCCTAGCATGGACGGCTCAGGATAAGCGGCTTCTAAATATGCCGTAATGGCCACGTTGTCGGTTAGCACCAAGCCCTCAGGCGTGGCTAGGGCTGGCACGGTGCACTGCGGATTGATGGCTCTGTATGCCTCACCCATTTGCTCGCCAGTACGCAGGTCGACGTGGACGGTCTCAAAAGTCACGCCTTTTTCGGCGAGCAAAATGCGGGCGCGTCGTGGGCTGGGAGCCGTCGCGCAATCGTAAAAAATCAAGATGCGGATTCCTGCGCAGCTTTGGCTGCTAGGGCGAGCACCGCGTCAAAGTCGCTGGCATCGTGCCGCTCGTGCAATTGGCTCTCGGGCTTGCCCATGACGCGGTTGACCATGCGCCCACGTTGTACCGCGGGGCGGTTGGCAATCTCGTCCGTCCAGCGCATCACGTTTGCATAGGTCTGCACTTGCAAAAACTCACCGGCGCCGTAAAGCAACCCTTTAGCGAGTGCGCCATACCAAGCCCATACCGCCATGTCGGCAATCGTGTAAGTATTACCAGCTAGGTAGCGGCTCTCAGCCAAGCGCCGATCCAGCACATCCATTTGGCGTTTAACCTCCATGGCAAAGCGGTCAATCGGGTATTGCATTTTGGTAGGTGCATAGGCGTAAAAATGACCGAAGCCACCGCCTAAATACGGTGCACTGCCCATTTGCCAAAACAACCACGATAGGCACTCGGCCTTCTCTGAGGCGTCTGTTGGCAAAAACGCATCAAACTTATGCGCTAAGTGCAGCAAGATCGCTCCGGACTCAAATACGCGAATCGGCTTGTCTGGATTGCTTCTGTCCAAGAGAGCAGGAATTTTTGAATTGGGATTGACCGCGACAAAACCGCTACCAAATTGATCGCCCTCGTTAATGCGGATGAGCCAAGCGTCGTACTCTGCGCCCACATGACCCAGCGCCAAAAGTTCCTCTAGCATCACGGTTACTTTTACGCCGTTTGGTGTGGCCAGCGAGTACAGCTGAAATGGGTGTTTGCCCACAGACAAATCTTTGTCATGTGTCGCGCCAGCTACTGGACGATTGATATTGGCAAAGCGTCCGCCGTTGGCTTTGTCCCAAGTCCAGACGGATGGCGGCGTGTAGTCGGTGGTGCTTGTTGCTATGTCGCTCATTTTTTAAGGCCTTGCAAATTGAGACAAAAATCCCGCTGTAGCGCTACGAGTAGCCGGTAGATTGAGCAATGTATGTGGTGCGTTCGGAACCAAAAGGACGGATGCTTGCTTGTTGTCTTTAAGTGCAGCAGCGCAGTGGCCTTGCGCTTCGGTGTTGCCCAGCCATGTGTTGGATTTAGAGAAGAAGGGGTCTTGGGCGCTGATGACGTTCAGCACGGGTTTGCTTGCCTCGAAGTTATTTCGTGGCTCCGTAACGAAGTAGTTGCTCTCGCAGCTCCATGCATACAGGATGCGCGCGATAAATTCTATGCCAGTGTAGCGGGCAACTGGCACCGAGCCTTCGCTAGTACCCGCTAGGATCAGGCTACGGGGATCAGCCCAAGTCTGGCTTTTGAGCGCTGTCAGTACGGGTGCGATCTCCGACGCTCTGAGCGCATGAATTTTTTCATAGGACTCTTTGTCAATCGGGGATTTGTAGGTGACGTGGCCTGTCAGCGTAAACGAATCGGGGGCGATGCTGGCGTAACCAAGTGTAGATAGCCACTGCTGCCACTCACCGATGGCCTTGAGCGTGAGCCCAGACGAGCCGTGCAGGAACACTAGAGTAGGGACTGGCCTGCCGTTTAGCTTGGGTATGTCTTTGAACTTGCCGCAATACACAGCACCGCCTGTGGCAACGGCGGGGAGGCAAACATCGGCTTGCTGGACAGAAGCAGCAAGAGATGCTGAGGTGTGAATCCAAGCGTCGCCTTTAATTTCTCCACTGGGTACGACCGGTTGTGCGTAGGCACTTGCGCTAATAATTGAAGTGACAAGCGCTATCGCTGCTGCAATGCTAGAGAGGAAGTTTTGCATGGGGCTTAGTTTTCTATATTGAATGACTTAGTGACCTTGAAAAGTTGGTCGGCGCTTCTCAACAAAAGCCGCAGCTGCGCCTTTGTGGTCATCGGTGTCAAATGTGCGAATCATATGCACAGCTTCGGTATCCAGCGTATCGGATAGCGACCCGCGCATCCCCGTAGTTAGATTGCGTTTCATGTAGCCGATGGCGACCGTGGGCAGAGATGCCAGTTCAGTCGCCCAAGCCTTGGCGGCTGCTGGCAGGTCTGCCGCTGGCACGCTGCGGTTCACTAGGCCAATCTTTAGCGCCTCTTCGCCGCGAATCACTTGTCCCGTGAAGTACATCTCGCGGGCCTTAGATGCGCCCACCAAATGATTCAGGAAATAACTGCCGCCAAAGTCGCCCGATAGCCCAACCATCGCGAAGGCTGTGGTGAGCTTCGCGTCATCCGCCGCGATCCGCAAATCGCAAGCCAGTGCCAGCGACAGTCCTGCACCTGCCGCAGGCCCGGGGATCACAGCCAGCGTGGGTTTGGGCATTTCGTGCAGTAAACGAGAAACTTCCATGCGGGCGCGTAGATCGGTGACTTTGTTGTCGAAGCTTGCTATCGCATGTGCGCCGCCAGCCGCAATCTTGGCAAAGCCTTTTACATCGCCGCCAGAGCAAAAAGCACCGCCTGTGCCCGTCAGCACCACAAGGCGCACAGTAGGGTCTAAAGCCAGGCGCTGCAGAGCCTCCGACATAGCAGCCAGCATAGGGCGAGTCAGGGCATTTCGCGCCTCGGGGCGGTTCATGGTGAGCGTGGCGATGCCGCCGTCAATGGTTTCTAGTAAATCCGTGGTCATTTTGTGTTCTCGTTCTCTACGGTAAAACTGAGGCCTGCATGCGCCTGCAAACGTGTCACCAGTGCCAGACCCATGGCCGAAGCAGGAGTCCAAATACCGCCCTTGGTATCTGTTGCATCAAGTAGCAAACACATAGCCGACTCTGCAATCATTTTGGAGGTGCTGCCGTAGCCCGGGTCGCGGTCGCCCTTCACTCCCACCGTCAGAGTATCCGAGCCATTGCCGCTACCGATAAACATCACGTCATAAAAGCCCGCTTCGCGCTCTGCGCGGGATGGCCCCTCGCCGGGTTTAGGGCCGCCTTCGCCGCCTAGGCTTTTGTCTGCGGCGACTGCTTCGGCAATCGCTTGTCCTTTGTCGCCTGTGCCTGCGATGAGCATTTCGTCATAGACTAAATCTGTGCCCCACGCGTGCCCCAGCAAAAAGTTAGAGCGGTGCACATTGCGTGTATTAATGGCGGCCATGACAAACGGCGCCACCCACATGCCGAGGGCCTCTTCGAGCATTGGCTTGTTTCCAGATGGTTGGCGCGGCCCTTCAAAGCCAGGAGTCAGCGAGAACGGATTACGTAGCAAATCCAGCACGCCAGGCTGGGTCGCTGCCGCCGCCATTGTGGCTTTTAAGCTGGCTGCTGTACCGCCCGAAAACGTACCTTTCATTTTGCGCACACGGCCACGTACACGCGGCGCTGGCGCGCCAAAGCGCTTGGTCATTTCGGTTTGTAACACCAGCATGCCTAGATCAAATGGAATTGAGTCAAAGCCGCACGAAAACACGATGCGCGCACCGCTGGCTTTAGCTGCGGCCTCGTGTGCATCAATCATGTGTCGCATCCAAGCAGGCTCGCCGCATAAATCGACATAATCCACACCCGATTCGGCGCAGGCTTTGACTAGCTCGTTGCCGTAGAGTTGATAAGGTCCCACGGTGGTCAGTACTAAACGGGTGCGTGCCATGAGTACACCTAGGCTGGCACTATCCGCGCTATCCGTCACCACCAAAGGTGTATCACTAGGCGCACCGACTTCGTCGCGAACGGCAGCCAACTTCTCAAGGCTACGCCCACCCATTGCCCAGCGCAGGCCTGTACCCTTGCGAGTGAGTAAATACTCAATCACCAAGCGGCCTGTAAAACCCGTTGCGCCGTGAACAACGATGTCGAATTCTTTGGTGTTTGTCATTTGAATATCCTCTTCAATGTGTAGTGAGAGTCCATATTAGCCTGCTTTTGCTAGCGATTCAAAAGCACTGACGCGACAGCGATACGCTGCTTACTTTGTGGGGTTAGCTGGGTTGTAGCTGTCACCAATCCCTGGCGGTATAGGCTTGTGCGTGCGCAGGGTTTGATCGAATGCCATCATCATTTTTCGCATCGGCCCGCGTACCCAACCGTCTTCCATGGCTGCATCTGTCTCCTCTTTTGGGTCTCGCTTGATATTGAAGAGCCAAGGTGTCTCTAAATGTTTCGTCCCGCTATTGGGTTCATTTTCAAAGATGAAATGCAGCTTCCAATGCCGCCATTTGACGGCTCTTAGTTCGTTCTTGATATAGAACAAAAAACCTTCGCGGGCTGATTTTTCGCTAGCACCCGTCCACCATGGCAACTGATTGACCCCGTCAATGGGTCTGTCGAGAGGTGCTTGGGCACCACCTACAGCAATTAAAGTTGAATAGAGGTCTGTGACGTGAATGATGTCATCGCTAATTTGATTAGGCTTCACTTTTCCAGGCCAACGAACGATCAGTGGCACGCGCAAGCCCCCCTCCATGGCGGTGTGATACGTGCCAGTCCAAGGTCCCGCTGTCCCACGCCAAGGCCTGCGGAACTCAGGGCCGTTGTCACTGGCGAAGATGAAAATCGTTTCATCCCTCATGCCTAGCTCATCCACAGCATCTAAGAGCTGGCCAACGCGGTGATCCATTTCCATCATCGAGTCTGCAAAGTCCCCCACTGCACTTCGACCCGCGAAGTCTGGGTGTGGCAGGGTCGGAAAGTGCAAATGCGTGAGTGGTACATAAGCAAAGAAGGGCTGATCTATAGCCCTTTGCCTACGCATGAAATCAATCGTCTTCTCGGTCAATTCGCTGTCAATCAATCTGCGCTTTGCCAAATCGTAAACAGCGACCTCTTTGACTGGCTGGCCTGCAAAACCCTCCATGACGTAGGGTAAGTCCACGACGGTGGCGTCAAAACCGGGTGAAGTGGTGAACATAGTCTCGTTAGTGGTGCGGGGTATGCCGTACCACTCGTCGAAGCCGCGTTGATGCGGATAGCGCCCATCCCTGTCGCCTAGATGCCATTTGCCAAACATGCCTGTTGCGTAGCCTGCTTCTTTTAAGACTTGCGGTAACGTTCGCTCCCACGGATGAATGCCTTGAGGTAACCCGGCTGGGACGGATTGAACTGCACCCGTGCGAATCGGATGACGTCCCGTCATCAAGGCTGATCGTGTGGGGACGCAGTCACTTTCGACATTAAAGTTCAAAAATTTCATCCCAGTCTCTGCCAAGGCATCTAGGCGAGGGGTGGGTGCCCCTCGCAAAGCACCACCACCGTAGCAGCCCAGCTCCCCCCAGCCTAGATTGTCAGCCAGTATGAGAATTATGTTTGGTCTTCTAGATGTAGTCATGTTCATTCCATTGAAATCTTACGCGCCTTAATCAGCTTTGCCCAGCGCTCGCGGTCCTGCACGATGCGCTGCTGGAAGGCTTCTGCTGACATGTTGCTCACGTCCATGGCGCCATTGGCAAGGCGTGACTTCACTTCGGGCTCGGCCAAGGTTTCTTCAATGCTGTGGCGTAGTTTGGCAAGGGTGGATGCGGACGTTCCATCGAGCGCAAACAAGGCGGACCACTGAGGCACATCGACATCGCTAGCGCCGCTCTCCATAAGCGTGGGTGTATCTGGCAGCATGGGTGAGCGATTACGCGTGCTGACCGCGAGTGCGATCAACTTGCCAGCCTTAATGTGCGGCAGTACAGCAGCCGCACCCAGCACTGCAACCGTAACTTGCCCGGCAATGACATCATTCACTGCTTGGCCACCCCCTTTGTAGGGCACATGCAACAGGTCGATACCTAGTTGCTGCGAAAACAGCTCACCCACCAAGTGCTGGATAGAACCTTGCCCTGAACTGGCATATGGGACTTGGTTCGGCTTGGTCTTGGCAAGCGCCTGTAAGGCTTTGATTGATTTCAACCCCGTGGAAGGCGACGTCACCACGACGATGGGTTGAAAGGACAGTGCGGCTACAGGAGTGAAAGTTTTGGTCAGATCCCAAGCGGTGGGACGGAACAGCGGCAGTAGCGAGACCGAATCCGACGCAACTAAAAACGTGTGCTGGTCTTTGGGCGCGCGCAGCACCGCTTCGACCCCAAGCGCACCATTCGCGCCTGCTTTGTTATCCACCACCACGGTCTGACCGAGGCGCTTACGGGCACCCTCAGCCACTATGCGCGCGACAATGTCGTTTGATCCACCTGCGGGGAACGGAACTACAAAAGTCAGCGACTTGGTTGGCCACGCTTGCGCAAGTGTCAGTGCTGGCGCCATGGCCAAAACTAGAAAAGAAAACAACGAGGTGCGGCGCGATGGATGAACGGGATCGATGTACATATTGTTTGCTCCTTATGATTAACTTAAAAGTATAGGTAATCAACATAAGGCAATCAGCAGTTATTTTGACGATATCATCAGTTTTTACTTAACTATTTGTGATGTCCGTATGCCCAATCCTCGTCTAGATCAATTGCGAATTAGGCAGCTGAAATTTGTCGGTTTACTGGCCAAGATGGGCTCGCTGGCTGCGACGGCAGAATATTTATCTATGTCGCCCTCTGCTGCGAGCATGATGCTTAAAGAAATCGAAAGCATCTTTGGTGCCAAGCTGTTTCGAAGGCATGGCCGTGGCATGACCCTCACTGAGCAAGGGCACGCATTGCTGCCTCGTTGTCAAACTGTGCTGGGGGAGGTGGGTGCGATGGGGGCATCACTGGCGGGTGCAAGCAAGCCCATACTGCGACTGGGTGCTTTCCCCCACACGACCACAACTGTGCTCCCTGCAATCGTCAAAAGTCTGACGTTCGGCGCGTCGAGCTGGAGAATTCAAATTTTGGATGGCAGCTCAGACCAGTTACTGGCTTTATTGCTTGCTGGCGAGATTGACCTCTTGTTGGGTAGATTGCCAAGCAACGCTGCCAATGGACAGGCCATCACAGAGTTGGCACAGCGTGTGCTCTACCAGAGTCGCTTGTCGCTTGTCGCTAGCAAGAGTCATCCATTGGCTGGCAAAGCCGAACTGTCCATAGAGGAGTTGTTGGCGTGGCCTTGGGTTTTGCCCAGTATGCGGTCCACGACACGTGTTGCCCTGACGGATGCCTTTCTAAAGCAAGGCCTAACACCGCCAATCCCTATGGTCGAATCACCCTCGTTTTTATATAGTCTTTCACTGGTCGAGCAGACTGAGTTGTTGACGTGCTGCGCACATTCAGCAGCACTAGGGAATAGTCATCGAACGACTATCTTGCCTGTCAAGATGGGGTTTGAATCAACACCCGTCGCGCTGGTATGGCGAAAAAATTCGGCTGAAGCGCAGAGGGCAGTTGATCATCTGGATCGTGATTGAGCAATGTAGCGGTGTGCGGTGTTATCCTAAGGCGTCAGGGATGCGACAACAAATATCAAAACCAGGATTTGCAACCAAATGAATGATGCCAACAGATGGACGCAGTGGCTTAATAAATTTAAGCACATCAAGCACATCAAAGGCATCATCGTCGCACTGGCGGGTGGGGGTGCGGTTTTGAGTGGCTTGGTTGGCTACTGGACAACCTACCAAACCATCAAGCTAGGCACTACATCATCCATCGCTTCAGTTACACCAGCGAATAGATCCGCCCTTTCCATTTTGGTTTTGCCGTTTTCCAATCAAACAGGGGATGCGCAAAAAGCCTATATCGCCGATGCGCTAACCACCAGCATGACGGCAGATTTGTCGCGCATTCGCGATGCATTCGTCATTCCCACCGCTACCGCGCTGATCTACAAAGACAAAGCGATGGCTGTGCAGCAAGTAGGCAAAGACGCCGGCGTGCGCTTTGTGCTGCAAGGCGGCGTGCTCAGCAGTGGCGAGACCATACGCATTAGCGTTCAGCTTGCCGATACGCAAACGGGAGCGCAATTGTGGAGTGATACTTTTACGGGTGAGGTGACAAATTTGTTTGCGCTGCAAGACAAGGTCACCACTGCGGTGGTCAATAGTATTGGTCGTGAAATGGTGGTGGTGGTGGCGCGCGAGAGTGAGACGCGCAAGAGCTCGCCGAAGGCGGCTGATTTGATGCTTCGTGCACGGGCAATGTTCTTGCAACCGCAGTCACTTTAATGCTAGCGCGATATTTGGACTAGGGCGGGCATTAACACTACAGGCGTTTAATTTTGGACGTCAACTGACCCCAGAAGTCAAAGAACAGAAGTTTTCGGAAGGGCGCGAACTCAATTTAAAAAGTAAAGACCTTGACCCTAATAATCCAAACATTTACGCGATGTTTTCTTTGTATGCTGTCACGCATAACGACTACGATGGACACCTACGTGGATCTGAAAATTGGCTCACTTTGGATCCAA
>JANPAY010000111.1:0-3426 GCA_031430155.1 Comamonadaceae bacterium | reverse complement strand
GCCACCAAGCAGTACTTGGATTTGGATAAATTGTTCTCTAGGTAGGTATGGCGCAAATACCACGCGTACATAGGGCCTGGCAAATTAGTCGCGTCACCGTTCCAAAACAATAAATCAAAAGGCGGTGGTGACTCACCTTTTAAATAATTCTTCGCCACATAATTCCACACCAAATCATTCGGACGCAAGAACGAGAAGGTTGTCGCAAGCTCTTGCCCCTTCAAAATGCCGCCGTTGGCAAATTGTTTTTCGCGCTTCTTAACGGACTCTTCGTCAATGAAAACATCGAGCACACCTGTGTTGCTAAAGTCCAGCAAGGTGGTTAAAAATGTTGCCGAGGCAACTGGTTTTTCGTCTCTCGCGGCAAGCACAGCAAGGGCTGTCGCCAAAATCGTTCCACCGACGCAAAACCCCAGCGCATTGATTTGTTTGGCAAGGCAGATCTCTTGGACTGTCTCAATCGCCTTAATCGCAGCGTCCTCAATGTAGTCGTCCCAGGTCACGTTTGACATGGACTCATCTGGGTTACGCCAGCTCACCACAAACGTTCTGTGGCCTTGCGAGACGGCATAGCGGATGAAGGAGTTTTCAGGTTGCAAATCGAGAATATAGAACTTGTTGATGCACGGCGGAATCAACAAGAACGGCCGCTCAAACACCTTTTCTGTCAGCGGCTTGTATTCGATCAACTGGAACAAATCGTTTTCAAAAACGACTGCGCCCTCAGACGTACCGACGTTTTTGCCCACTTCAAACGCCGTTTCATCCGTCATGCTGATCGAACCCTTCTTCATATCCGACAGCATGTTGGCAATGCCGCGTTGCAAACTCGCGCCATTGGTGTCAATCGCTTTTTGAATCGCCTCTGGATTAAACGCAAAAAAGTTCTGCGGATTCGTGGCCGAGATCATTTGTTCGGCTGAAAACGACAGTTTCGCCTTCGTTTTTTCGTCCACATTGGGCTGCCCAGATGCCTGCGAGACCATATCCGATAGTGCTTTCGAGCCCGCGGTATGTGCCGCTTTTGCCCATTCAGCCATTTGTTTATTGAAAACCTCGGCTTGCTTCGTCATCTGTTCCGTCATTTGTTTTGTGATATCCGTGCTCATTTTTTCTCTACTCCAAGGTTTGTCCAAAAGTTTTCCAAATACAGGCAGCCATTCGCCCAGTCGAGCCCATTCTCGCGGCATCCCGCCTGTGCGAAAAGTAGTCTGCGCTGTTTATCACCGTACACCAAGAGGGTTTTCCATCATTGCCATCAACCGAGGCAACACCTAAAGTCAAAAGTTGTTGCCGTGCCGCACCCGCCAAATCAACCAACCATTTGCCGCCATGCCTCTCACGCTTAAACGCCGAATCAAAGTGCATGGCGACCTCCTCACCCACTTCAAAATTCTCGAAACCAATACAAGCGCCAAGCCAAGCGTGGATGGGTTCGCCAGCCATTGATAGCGTTTTGAGCTTATCCAGTGTGGCTTGCAGGATATTGACAGTACCGTTGCCGACAAACCCGCGCCATCCCGCATGTGCTGCGCCAATAGCCGAGCGTGATTCGTTCCAAAATAAAACTGGCAAGCAATCGGCGACCATCATCACGCAAGCAACGTTGGGATCAGTCGTCACGCAAGCGTCTGCCTCCAAACCATCAGGCGTGTTCGCATCAATTTGAAGGCATTGCATGCCGTGAACCTGCTTTAAAAACACAGGCCGAACACCCAGTTGCTTTTCTAAAATTTTTCGATTAGCAGTCACCAATTCAGGTGCATCGCCTACGTGATCGCCCAGATTGAAAAAATCGAATGGAGTAATGGATACGCCGCCTTGGCGAGTGGTCATCAGCATATTGGAATTGAAAGACATGCGCGCATTCTCGCAAAGTTAAAATCGTGGTTATGTCAGAATTTTTATTAGCGCCCAAAAGCGTTCGCAGTCAATACCTCCTCCCCAAACGCGCCCTCACCCAATTCGGTGGCTTCGTAGCCGGCAACAAATGGGGCTTCATCACGACTCGCATCATCGAGTGGTTCATCAAAAAATATAACGTGAATATGGCGGAAGCTTTGAATCCAGATCCGCGCAGCTACGACTCGTTCAATAGCTTTTTTACAAGAGCGTTAAAACCTGATGCTCGCCCGTTAGCAACTGCCACATGGGTCAGTCCTGTGGACGGCGCTATTAGCCAATTTGGGCGAATTGAAGCCGACCAAATCTATCAAGCCAAGGGGCACAGCTATACCGCACAGGCCTTGGTGGGTGGGGACGCAAAGCTTGCCGCCAAATTTAACAATGGTCACTTTGCATGCCTCTACCTAAGCCCGAAAGACTATCACCGTATCCACATGCCATGCGCTGGAACCCTGCGCCAGATGATTTATGTGCCCGGCGATTTGTTTAGCGTGAACCCAACCACCGCCGAAGGCGTACCAGGACTGTTTGCTCGCAACGAGCGTACGGTTTGCGTGTTTGATACCGAACATGGACCGTTCGTCAACGTGCTGGTAGGCGCAACCATTGTGGGATCGATGGCAACGGTGTGGCACGGCGTTATCAACCCGCCGCGCTTGCCAAAAACAACGACTTGGAACTATCCCGCAAGCGGCGAAGCTGGTGCGATTGAACTCAAGCAAGGCGACGAGATGGGACGCTTTTTACTTGGCTCTACCGTTGTGATGCTGTGGCCAAAATCTGACCTTAGCTTCAACCCAAGCTGGCAGCCCACGGGCGTTATCCGCATGGGTGAGGCAATGGCGCAGGCTTAATTACTTTTTTAATTACTTCTTACCAAGCCCGAGCCGCGCCGCACCTTCGGTATAAAGCTTGGTCTTTTCTGCCATAAACGCAGACATTTCTTCCATACCCACGTTCACCAGTTCAAAGCCTGCTTTAGCCGCGAGCTCTTTCATCTCAGGGTCGTTATTGAGCGCACGCCATTGATCGGAAATCTTTTTCATAGCTGCTGCTGATGTGGCTTTTGGCATGGCAATGCCTCGATATGCGCCGTCCACCCAATCGACACCCAACTCTTTAAATGTCGGTACATCAGGTAACAGCGGGTGGCGCTTGTCCATCGCCACGGCAATACCACGCACTTTTCCTTTGTTGGCAATGGCGAACGGCGTGTAAGTCATGGAGCCATCAATTTGCGCGCCGATGACGGCAATGGCCATATCGCCCGTGCCTTTGTAGGGGATGTAGTTGGTCTTGACGGCAAACGCTGCATTCAAACGCTCGTGCGCAGCGTGGTTGGCAGAGTTGAGACCCGAGCCGCCCAGGCTGAGTTTGCCTGGATCCGCTTTGGCAGCTTTAATGAAGTCGGCAAAGTTTTTGATCGGGCTATTGGTAGGCACAACCAAAATATCGGGCGTGTAGTGAAACCAAAACACGGGTGCAATATCTGTTGTCTTGTATTGCACTTGGCCTTCCAAC
>JANPAY010000110.1:0-7939 GCA_031430155.1 Comamonadaceae bacterium | reverse complement strand
CACCGTTTGATCGAACGCACGGCGCGGACGACGCAACAGCTTGACGGCCTGTGTCTCGCCAATGGGAAGCGCGAGTGATTCGCTGGCCTGCACTTCAAACGTCCAGAGCTCTAATTCGTCGACGCTTGCGACAGGCAGCTCAATGACTTGCCCTGCTTTGAACTTATCAGACTGACCTGCAAAAAGACTCGCTAGTTGAATCAGGAAACTCGCTCTATCTTGCGAGCCCACAGCCAGCTTGGCCTCGGGGCGATTATTTGAAAACGTCACGGCGTTTTTGGCATGATCGAAATGCGCCGCCTGCTCTGACCTGCCACGCCGCTTCTCACCAAAGCGCGTCGGCACAAGCCCTTCCGCGCCAATCGTCCCGCTACTAGTTTGCTTGACGATGGAAATACCGAAATAGGTCGCTTCGTAGCTGAGCTCGTAGTGTGTGGCATGGCCCGTCTTCTCTACTTTTGAAGGCTGCCAATTCAAAATTGCACGGGCGCTATCGCCATCCTTGGTCACGCTATAGCGCAGCTGCACAGGCTCAGGTGTCATGGCTCGCAAGGCTTGTAGGTCATGGCGTGCGGGCAGGAGTGGGGTAGCCAGAGCAGGCAAGGCTTGCGCTCCAGGAGTGGGAGCGGACTCTTGGGGGGGCAGCGCCACGGGTGCGGGCGCGGCAAGCTCGGCGGGCGGTGGCTCGGCTTTGGCGGGCTCATCGGCAGGTTTTGATTCCGTGGGTTTGGGTAATGGTTTTTTTGCTGACGCGTCCTGCGGCAAGATCGTTACATCAAATGATTGCTCGGCCTGCGCCGCAAGTCGATTGAGCGTCAGCACCGCATTCAGTCCCGCAAGCGCAATCAAGTGGAACAGAAGCACGGCGAGGTACAGCCCCCAGCGCGGCGACCGCCTAGGCAAGTCTGCCCCACTAAAATCACTCGTATCTTCACGCTGACCCAGGTTCGCTTTCACGCGCACGTACATCCTTTTTATAACTATGAAACTTGCCACCTACCAAGACGGTTCACGCGACGGTCAACTCGTGGTTGTCTCGCGCGATTTAGCCTTCGCGCATTATGCGACGAGCATTTGCAGCACCATGCAGCAATTATTAGACGACTGGAATTTTTTAAGCCCGCAATTACAAGATCTCTACGATGCGCTCAATCGTGATGCAAGGCAAGGCAAAGTGCGTCACGCCTTCCCATTTGACCCCGCACGCTGCATGGCACCACTACCGCGTATCTATCAATGGGCCACTTCTTCCAAAGCAACTGGCGTACGCCTCGTGCAACAACATGGCGGCGATGCGGTTTTGACCTCACTACCGCTTGATGCCGATCAGACGTTTGGCTTCTTCACAGAGGGCGTGCCTTGCAGCGCCACATCGGCGCAGCTACGCGACGGCATCCGATTGATGGTGCGCATCAATCACCAGGGCTCCACGCCCAGTTTTGAGCCCGTTGCCGTCACGATGGACGAGCTCCCACGGGCTGAGGGCAAGGCGTGAGTGAAATTGAACAAACGCGCGAGTGGGTAGACCGCGCCGTTATTGGCCTCCACCTATGCCCTTTCGCCAAAGCACCGCAAATCAAAGGTTTGGTGCGCTATGTGCTGCACAAGGGTAAACAGAGCGAGGCGCTACTAAAAGTGCTATCCGAGCAATTGCTGTACCTGCAAACCACGCCGCCTGAAATTTGCGAAACGATACTGCTCATTCATCCCAAAGCGCTCACGGATTTTTTAGATTACAACGATTTTTTAGAAGATGCCGACAGCTTACTGGAGCGCTTGGATTTAGACGGTACGTTTCAAATTGCCAGCTTCCATCCCGACTATCAATTTGCAGGATCAAGCGCAGACGATCTGTCCAACTACACCAATCGCAGCCCTTATCCGATGCTGCACATCTTGCGTGAAGCCAGTATTGAAAAGGCTTTGCAAGGATATGACGATCCTGATGCAGCGGCCGACGCGATTGTGATGCGCAACCAAGAGACACTGCAAAAATTGGGCAAAGCGGGATGGAGCAAATTGTGGGCGTAAAAGCATCACCCTCACCCCAACCCTCTCCCATCAAGGGAGAGGGGGCTGATACCCATCCCCTCTCCCCTCATGGGAGAGGGCTAGGGAGAGGGGGTGATGACAAATACCTTCCCAGAAAAAATCAATCAACAGAACTGCTCAAAGAGCTGCACATCTTGACAAAGGATGGCAAGCTCAATCAAGACACCCGTCGCAAACTCAAACAAGTGCAGCACTTGCTGGGTTTTATCGAGCCCTTGCTCAAGCAAAGCCATGCCAGTCATGGCTCAGCGAACCTGGTCGATCACGGTGCTGGCAAATCTTATTTAGGATTTTTGCTCTATGACGCTTACTTCAAGGCGGGCCTTGCGTCACAGGTAAGCGGTATCGTGACGGGTGTGGAAACTCGTGCGGAATTGGTCGAAAAATCAAGCGCGCTTGCCAAACAATTTGGTTTTGATGGCATGCGGTTTTTGAACGCATCGGTTGCCGAGTCCAGCCGTTCAAGCGCTTTGCCAACGCGCGTCGACATCGTGACCGCGCTACACGCCTGCGATACCGCAACGGATGATGCGATCGCCTTTGGCCTGGCGCACAACGCCCAGCACATGGTGCTGGTGCCTTGCTGCCAAGCCGAAATGGCTGCGTGCTTGCGAAGCAGCAAACCCAGCGCCAAGACGCTACAAAACAATCCGCTGGCTGAACTGTGGCGGCGCCCCATCCACACACGCGAGTTTGGCAGTCAACTCACCAACGTGCTGCGCTGCTTGCAGTTGGAGGGCAACGGCTACACCGTAACAGTAACGGAGCTCGTGGGCTGGGAGCATTCGATGAAAAACGAATTGATTGTGGCCAGCAAATTGCCGCAGGCGCAAAGCCAATCGGCACAAAAAACAAGCCTCGCCAAGTTGACAGCACTGTTAGAGATGGCAGGCTTACAAAACCAAAGCGTTATCGGTCAGCGGTTTTTAGCAGGTCAGCCAACGGCTTAGCCGTTGCCACACCGACAGCCTCTTCGATCTTAGGAAGAAGCACGCGAAAGTCTTGCAGGCTGCTTGCAGCTTCAACCGCCATATTGAGCCTAAAGCCACGCAAGCCTAGCTTGGCCGTCATTGCAGTGGCCAGATGATGCGCCTCAATCATCGCGTTGGCATTCGGTGAGGACGATGGTGCGGACGCAGAAGCCGTCAACGCTTGTGGGGCTGGTGCTGTGGTTTTTTGCGCAGGCTCGACAAATCCAAGCTGCACCATTTGATACAAATCCACCGACGTAAACCCATGCTGCACGCTAGCCGCCAAAATGTCAGCCGAGTCGCGCACACCATCGCACATCAAAAATGGGAAATGGTATTTGCGTGGCATCGTCTCCGCACGCTCCTTCAGTGCCTGACGTCCCGCCGCAGTTTTAACGTAAATCATGCATTCCAGCTTAGCCGCACGAGACGTGTGTCGTCAAGAGGGTTAATCAGGATTACGGCTTAACTGTCGATGCAGTGGCGGCAGGTGCCGTCGCAGCTGGCGGGTGATCCGTTTCGATTCCGTGCTTCTCGCCGCCCATATCGATATCGCCGCCCTTCGACATGAGGTACAGAGCAGCGCCAGCAATGACGATAAATCCAATAATAAGTTTGATCATTTTGAAATCCAATAGTTGAAATGGAGAGTGGTTGCTTTCATTAAAAAAAGCCCCTCAAGATCTTAATCTTGAAGGGCTCTAGTTAACTGACGATGTCGTTAATTGAACTTATCAGTCGTTTGCGTAAATGTCCACGTCTTTGGTTTCTTTGACGAACAGCATACCGATCACAAACGTGCCAGCCGCCACAACCACTGGGTACCAGAGGCCGTAGAAGATGTCGCCTGTGGCCGCCACCATCGCAAACGCGATTGGAGGCAAGAGTCCACCAAACCAGCCATTACCAATGTGGTACGGCAGGCTCATCGAGGTGTAGCGAATACGTGTTGGGAACATCTCAACCAGCATCGCAGCGATAGGGCCGTAGACCATGGTCACCAAGATCACCAAGTACACGAGGATACCCAAAACCATACCTTTGTTCATCCCAGCATCGTCAGCCTTAGCGGTGAGACCCTTGTCTTTAGCTTCAGCCAAAACGGCCTTCTTGAAGTCGCCAATTGCGGCAGCGCTATCTTTGCTGAAGCCATTTTTCGCGTCGTTCAAAGCGCCCTTCACAGACGGGATGACTTTGTCACCCATCTTTATCGTGGCTTCACTACCTGCAGCACCTGGTGCATTCACGTAAGGAATGTAGTTCTGTGCGAGTACGCGCTTAGCCTGGTCGCAAGAGCTGGTGAAGTCGATTTCACGGGCAATGGGAGAGCCTTGGAAAGAGCAAGTAGCCTGGTCAGCAGTCACCGTCACAACGTTGGCCTTTTGTGCTTTCACGAGTGCTGGGTTAGCAGCCTCAAGCATCATTGGGAACACCGTGAAGTAGGTCAATGCAGCAATCAAGCAACCCGCCATGATGATGACCTTACGGCCAATCTTGTCTGACAAAGCGCCAAAGAAGATGAAGAACGGTGTGCCAATGATGAGCGACGCTGCGATCAAGAGGTTAGCCGTCACGTTATCGACTTTTGCAATCGTTGTCAGGAAGAACAAGGCATAGAACTGACCCGTGTACCAGACCACCGCTTGACCAGCTGTCAAACCGAGGAGTGCCAAAATCACGATCTTCAAGTTTTTCCACTCGCCGAAAGACTCGGACAATGGTGACTTAGAGGTTTTGCCTTCCGCTTTCATTTTGGCGAAAGCAGGTGACTCGTTCAAAGAGAGGCGAATCCACACTGAGATGCCCAGCAAAATAATTGAGAGCAAGAACGGAATGCGCCAGCCCCATGTATCAAAGTCTGCGCCCAAAGCTTGGCGGCAAGCCAAAATCACAATCAAGGACACCATCAAGCCCAGCGTCGCTGTCGTTTGAATCCACGAGGTGTAAGCGCCGCGTTTGCCCATAGGCGCGTGCTCGGCCACGTAGGTTGCTGCACCGCCGTATTCGCCGCCTAGCGCCAAACCTTGTAGTAAGCGCAGAGCGATCAAAATCACAGGTGCGGCAATACCGATAGTGGCGTAGTTAGGAAGGCAACCCACGATAAACGTCGACAAACCCATAATCAATATGGTCACCAAGAAGGTGTACTTACGACCAATCATGTCGCCCAAACGGCCAAAGAAGATCGCACCGAATGGACGAACCAAGAAACCAGCAGCAAAAGCCAACAGCGCAAAAATGTATTGCGCGCTAGGATCTAGTCCAGAGAAAAACTGCTTACCAATAATGGCAGCGAGTGAGCCATACAGGTAAAAGTCATACCATTCAAATACCGTACCGAGGGAAGAAGCGAAAATCACTTTCTTCTCTTCAGCCGTCATCGCGCGAGCTTGTGCTGTAGCCATGAGAGTCTCCTAAAAAAGTTGGGGGAAAGAACGAAACAAAAACAAAGTCGCAACGACCACATGCGCCGTTGCTTGGGAGTGACTGTCGCGGCAGGCGCTGACGGTCTCCTGACTTTTGAAGCCCCAAAAACCTAGGAGTTACCCTAGGTTTTATTTTTTAGCGCGAGCTTTAGACGCCGTAGTCGCCGCTTCGGCCATTGATGCCGCGCCAGCGCTCATGCTCTTCAAAGTCTCCAGCGTCATCTTCTGCACTTCTAGTGCCTGCACCGAAGCTTTGAGTGCATTTGTGTTTTGCTCAAGCCAAAAAAGCACGGTCTTCAACTCGCTAATGCGCTTTTCCAACTCGGCGGGATCCATCGACGGCATCGCCCACTCAGGCATCCCAGGAATCTTAGGCATCTGCATGGCGCCAAAACCTGCCGCACCCTCGCCAAGTCCGCTATTGGCCGACATGTTTTTAGTGAACTGCTGCATGAAATCAATGCCCGCTGTGAACGGATTGAATGCAGATTCGGTCGAAGTGGTAGATGAGTCGGTCATGGTGAAGCTCCAATATGTAGACAATCGAAGCCCTCACTCTACACCCTTTTAAATTCCGAATGACCACCCTGGAGTCAGTACAAGCTGAAATAGCACTGCTGCAAGCCAAGCTAGATATGGCTTCCCAGCCATTTAGAGCACCGCCGCCCGTGCCCACCACCTGCTGCGGACGCGGTTGCAATGGCTGCGTGTGGGAGAGTTACTTTGCTGCTGCGGCTTGGTGGGTGGAGGAGGTTGAGGCATCTCTGAGTAAAAATTATCCTTGCATATTGTCAGTTATAGTGACAGAATACAAGGATGAACACCCTAGACATTCATAGAAATCTACTGCAATTCGCACAAAAGCGATTGCAGTCCAATCCTGGCTTGGTCTTGCTCGGGCCTCGTCAAGTGGGGAAAACCACTCTCGCGCGGGCTATTGCCGACGGTACGCCGCAAAGTCTATTTTTGGATATGCAACTGCCTGCAGACCGCGCAAAACTGACCAATGCTGATGTTTTTTGGTCTGAGCATCGTGATCAATTGGTGGTGCTGGACGAAGTGCAATTTGTACCCAATATCTTTGTGCAGTTGCGACCTGAGATGGACGCCTACCGCAAATCAGGTCGGTTTTTATTACTAGGCAGCGCGTCGGGCAAACTGCTTGCGCAAAGTGCCGAATCCTTGGCTGGGCGTGTTGCTTACTTGCAACTGAGTCCTTTTTTGGCAAGTGAGGTAGCCAGTGATACCAACGCAAAATCACTCGCCTGCGACCTTGGCAAACTGCAAAATTTGTGGCTTCGAGGTGGTTTTCCGCGCAGCTTTACAGCGACAGACATTGAAGAGTCTTATTTATGGCGCGACGATTTCATCACCAATTTTTTGGCGCGCGACTTAAAGGAGTTTGGTGTACGCGTCCCTTTTGATAACCTGCACCGCTTTTGGCGCATGCTTGCGCATTTGCAAGGACAACAGTTCAACTCTGCCGCCATCGCCGCCTCTATGGGTGGCTTGTCGCACAACACGGTCGCCTCGTATTTGGATATTTTGGTGGACACCATGATGGTGAGGAGGCTAGAGCCGCATTTCGTCAATATCGGCAAGCGCCTAATCAAATCACCCAAAGTCTACGTGCGCGACAGCGGACTCTTGCACGCACTGCTAGGCATTCGCGACTTGTCCTATTTGATGGGACACCCAAGCGCAGGTGCATCGTGGGAAGGATTTTGCATCGAGCAAATCTGCAACCAATTGCCCGTTGGCGCGGTGGTGAGCTACTACCGCACAGCAGCAGGCACTGAACTCGATTTGATCGTAGAGACGGGCGGCAAAAAAATCGCGTTTGAAATCAAATTTGCAAGCAACCCCAAAGTCACCAAAGGGTTTTGGCAAGGCTTAGAAGACGTTAAAGCGGACAAGGCCTACATCGTCGCCCCCGTCAAAGAGGCTTGGAAATTTAGCGACAACGTCTGGGTCATTCCACCGCTGGTACATGAGGGGCTATGGGCGTGAGGGGTTACTTTGCTGCTGCGGCTTGGTGGGTGGAGGAGGTCACATCTTTATCCACTGAAGCACCCACATCAAAATCATCACTCAGCGCATAGTCCCCACGGTGGTAAGCCGCTTGCACCGCTTTAGCAGTCGCCAACTGGGTAGATGGCACCCAAACGCGAACACCGCCAAGTGCGATAGCTATCAAAGAGTCAGTTTGAACTAAGTTTGAATCACCCGCATGCGCTCGAACGCCTTCGTTCTCCAAGACAGACACCAACAGATGCGCCTCGAGAGGCTCTAGCATGCTCGCCAAAATAACCATATCGGTGGATGCAGATGATGCGGTTGTCATGGCGGTACTCCAAAGCAGATATAAATGTAGTCTTCACTTTAAAGCATTCCACGACTCGCCTTCCGTACCCATTACTGCTGTGGACGCGGTTGCAATGGCTATGTGTGGGAGAGTTATTTTGCTGCAGTGGCTCGGTGGAGAAGGCT
>JANPAY010000109.1:0-4295 GCA_031430155.1 Comamonadaceae bacterium | reverse complement strand
CGCTCTTCGGGCAAATAGGCGCGGGTGAGCAATGTCGTGCCGCCCACAAACAAGAAGTTCCAGCCCACGCCAAGCGCCAACAGCGCGATGAGGAAGTTGTGCAGTTCGATGCCATTCAAAGCCACCGCCACACAAACGAGGTTGAGCGCCACGCCCATCCATAGCACGGGTAGCACGCCTATGCGTTTGATCAGGTTGCCCGTAAAGAAGCTGGGCACAAACATTCCGAGCACATGCCACTCCAGCACCAGTGCGGTTTTGTCGAAGGTGAGGCCGCAAATTTGCATGGCGATGGGCGTGGATGCCATCAGCAGATTCATCACACCAAAGCCGAGTGCGCCGCATAAGATGGCGATCACAAACACGGGTTGTTTAGCCAGTTGCCATACGGTGCGACCTTGTTGCTTGGCACCGCCGCTGAGTGGCGGGAAGGTAATGTTGGAAATCAGCGCAAGGCCGATCAGTGCCACCACGGCGAGTGCCAAATAGCTGCCGACAAAATTGGTCAAAGCCATACCAGCAAAGTCGCCCGAGCGAGTCCACTGCGCAAGATTGGGTCCGAGCACCGCGCCAATGATGCCGCCCGCCATGACCCACGAAATTGCTTTTTCTTTGTAATTGCTGCCCACCAGTTCAGGCGCAGCAAAGCGGTAGAGCGACGCGTTGGCGTTGTAATAGCCCGCCACCAGCGTCGATGCGGTCAGCAACCAAAATTGCTTGGTGTAAGTGGCGTAGGCGCAGACCAAGGCAGAGAGCAATCCCACCACCAAGCCCAATTGGAACGAGCGTTTGCGGCCATACATGCGCTGCGTTTTAGCGACTAACTGCGCCGATAGCGCCGCGCCAATCACATAGGCTGACACAGGAAAGGTCGCCTTCCAGCCCTGCGGCGCAAGCGCAAGCCCAACTAGGCCGTTGATGGCGATGAACACCACGTTGTTGGTGAGGAATGCGCCTTGCGCGAAAGTGAGGAGGAGGAGGCTGGGATTCATGCGTGGATGTGCTTCGCGGCGTAGGTTTCTAGAACATGCGCTGCTCTGGTTTGCCAGCCTTTACCTGTCATGCGCCAAGTGCTGAGTACGTCGGGCTTAAGTCTGATGGTGATCGGCTGCTTTGTCTCCGATTGTTTACTGCCTACAGGACGACCTGCTGCACGGCGTGCCTGAATGGACTCTGCGGAATGGGTCGCGGCAAACTCGCCACGCTTGGATTGGTCAAGACTGCGTAGCAGCGATTCCTCAAAAGCGAGGACTTCGGGGTCAATTTGTTTTTTCATCAAAACGCTCCTTTAACTTCAACAAAAACTCAGGACGCAAATTGTCAAACTTTGCTTTGGCATAAACCAATAAAAGCACAAGCTCTCCGCTCGTTAAGCGCGTGTAATAAATCACTCGCGCCCCGCCACTTTTACCCATCCCAGCCCTTGCCCAACGTACCTTGCGAAGTGGGGTACCACCAGGAATGACGTCACCAGCAAGTGGGTTATCGGCGATCCAATCAATGAAATTAAGCCGCTCGGCTTCACGCCAAACCGTATCAGCAGAAGCAATAAATTCTGGCGTCTCTATGATGGTTAGCATAATTAATTGTACATTGAAATAATATATTGAAGTTTTGTCGCATTAAGCCGTGAGTTTCCAGTATTGCACGGGGCGAGTTTGTATGATGTTTAGGATGAAAAATCCGCGCTTACTTTTTATTCTCTGTGCCGCTATGTGGGTGTCTATGGCTGCGCATGCCGATGAAATCAAGATACTGACGGCTGGCGCTTTCAAGCCAGTGGTGACGGCCTTAGCGCCTGAGTTTGAACGCCGAACGGGGCACACGCTCCGCATCGATAACGCCACCGCCGGTACGCTGATTAAGCGTATTAGTGATGGCGAAGCCTTTGATCTTGTGGTGCTGCCCTCTAGTGGGATCGAGCAGCTCACCAAGGACGGCAAGCTAAGTGCCAACGCTTCTGTGCGATTGGCTCGGGTAGCGATCGGCATCGCCGTTAAGCGCGGTGCAGCTATGCCCGACATTAGTAGTGCTGCCAAATTTAAAGATGTGCTGCTCTCAGCTCGTTCTGTGGCGTATATCGACCCTACGGCGGGTGGTTCTAGTGGCATTTATTTGGCGGGGTTGTTTGAGCGCATGGGAATAGCTGCGGATATGAAGCGCAAGGCGGTGCTGGTGCCGGGTGGTCTGGTGGCAGAGCGTGTGGTCAGCGGCGAAGCGGACATTGCGATTCATCAAATTAGTGAGATATTGGCAGTGCAGGGTGTTGTGCTGGTGGGGCCGCTTCCTGCCGAGCTGCAAAACTACACCCACTATGTTGGCGGCATGGCCTCGGGGACAAGCCACGCGCAAGCGGCGCAAGCATTTTTGTCGGTTTTAAGTGGCCCTGCGGTGCAGGCGCTGCTGGAAGCCAAGGGCATGGAAAAACCATAAAGGAGTTGATATGTCAAAAGGATATTGGATTGCACGAGGTGACGTAGCGGACATGGAGGGCTACAAAAAATATGTAGCTGCAAACGCCAAGCCGTTTAAAGAATATGGCGCAAGATTTTTGGTGCGCGGCGGACAGTTTGAAAACGTTGAAGGCGCGAGCCGCCCTCGCAATGTGGTGATTGAATTTCCGTCCTATCAGGCCGCGCTGGGTTGTTACAACTCACCCGACTATCAAGCGGCTATCAAGCTGCGCTTGTCGCCCGTGGCTGAGATGGATTTGGTGATTATTGAGGGTTATGACGGGGTGCAGCCGAGCTGATAAAGGGCTAAACTGATTCATCTTTATTTATCTAGGAGTCAATCATGAAAGCCATATTAATTTTTGTGCTCGGTGTTTTGATGAGCTGGTCGTCTTTTGCAGCTGACACGGGCCCCACTACGCCAGCACCAGTGGACAGAGAGATGCAGACGGCGAGAGCGCAGATTGCCAAGAAGGATTGGCCGGCTGCGGTTGCTACGTTGGAGCCTTACACCAAGGCTAACGCCAAGAGCGCGGATGGATTTAATTTGCTGGGTTACAGCTATCGCAATTTGAAGCGTTATGACGAGTCGTTGGTGGCGTACAAACAGGCGCTCACGTTAGACCCCAAGCACAAGGGCGCGCACGAGTACATCGGCATTGCCTACATCCAAATGGGACAGCCTGCCAAGGCGCGTGAGCACCTTGCCGCATTGGACAAAATTTGTACGTTTAGCTGCGAGGAATACCGCGATTTGAAGAAGGCGTTGGAGGCGGTTAAATAGTGGTGGTGAAATAAATCCAATAGGAGACTTTCATGCGTATCTTGATTCATCTGTTAGTGGCATTTGGTGCGGTTTTTTCTTTCAACTTGCAAGCGCAAGATTGGCCGAACAAGCCGATCCGCTACATCGTGCCGTTTGCACCTGGCGGTGCCACCGATATGCTGGGGCGCATGGTGGCCGTGGGTCTCTCTAAGAGCCTCGGGCAATCGGTGGTGGTGGACAACAAAGCGGGACAGGGTGGTTCAGTGGGTTCTGCGGAGCTGGCCAAAGCCAAGCCCGATGGCTACACGCTTGGGGGCGGAACGATTAGTTCGCATGCACTGAACGTAGCACTTTACCCAAAGCTCTCCTACGACCCAATGAAAGATTTCGCGCCCATCACCTTGCTGGCCGCCTTGCCTAATGTACTGGTGGTGCATCCTTCACTGAATGTTAAGACGGTTGCTGAGTTGGTTGCGCTGCTCAAAGCTAATCCAAATAAGTATTCGTTTGGTTCGGCGGGCAATGGCACGTCGCAGCACATCTCAGGAGAAATGTTCAAACTCGCAACGGGTACGCAGATTCAGCATGTGCCCTACCGTGGTAGCGGACCGATGATGATTGATTTGCTAGCGGGCACGATTCAACTTAGTTTTGAAAACAGCAACACAGCATTGCCACAAGCAAATGCTGGTAAATTGATTGCTTTGGCGGTGACGTCTGCGAAGCGATCTAAGGCTGCGCCTGATATTCCAACCATGCAGGAAGCTGGCTTGGTGGGGTACGACCTGAGCTCTTGGCAAGCCATGTTTGCACCTGCGGGCACGCCACCTGCCATCGTCGCGCGTTTGCAAAAAGATGTTTCTGAGATGCTCAAGCAGCCTGACAACATCAAGAAATTAGCTGAGTTAGGCTTAGAGCCGGGCGGTGGCAAGCCTGAAGAATTAGCGGCGCTGATTGCCGCCGAGATTCCACGGCTTGGCAATGTCGTGCGGCAATCAGGCGCTAAGGTGGACTAACTCGTTTACAAGTCAAAATATGAATGTCGCCTAAGATCTGGTTTTGGAGTTAAAAATGAG
>JANPAY010000108.1:0-7193 GCA_031430155.1 Comamonadaceae bacterium | reverse complement strand
GGCTTGCCAAAGTCGCGATGCACCATCCGTCCAAATTGCTGAATCACGTCCCGCCGCGCCTCAGCCGCAGACTGCGCCTCTGCTGCAAGCCTACCGAGTTGATCTCTTTGCTTTTCAGTCGATTCAGGAATTGGGATTGTTTCAATATTTTGAGAGAACATACGCAAGCGCCATTCACCACCACGCATGGCTTCGCAGACACCGCGTAAATAAAACCAAACTACCTTTGAGTTGAGGATTGGCAGCAATACGTCATTTGGATTTGGTAAAAAATAACCTGTATTGCCAAAATAATTACCTCCCTTGTCGCTAGAAAATTTACTCCCTTGAGCAAGGTCTGGATAAATGATTTTTGGTGCTTCAAACAATTCGTAATACGCACAAGCGCGAAGCTCCCACCAATAGTCACCCTGATCCGATCGTTTTCGAGCAGCGCTTTCAAAAGGCTTTAGCCAATTCGCCACTACTGGAAATTCGTGCGAAAACCAATTCCACGCATCAATTTCTGAAACTTTACTTGTGCAACGCATCATAGATAAGGTATCGCCACGCGCAATTCTCAACAGCCAAAGATCCTGTGATTCAGTGCGCCATTTTTTTAAATCTTCACCACGCAGAAACGGCTTGAAAAGTCCGTTGCACTTAGGCTGCGCGGCAATCAGATCGTCGCGCTCTTTGCGCGTGAGAACAAAAGCTTCGTTCAATCCTGTTTTGATGCCGTATAACGGCGAGCCATAAACTTCTTTTAAAGTTTTGCGTCCCGCCACCAGCTTGGCTCGCAAGGCAGAACTGGCTTGACTTTCCAAGCGCCACCCGTCAAGACCTTGTCCCAATTGGCTTTGCGGCATGGTCTGCGCGTTGGCGTGAAAGTATTTGCCTAGGTCTTTGGGTAGCTCGTTGGTGAGTTGGAGAAAATTCAAGGGTTCGAATCCCTGGGCTTCCGCCAGATTTTTCTTCGCCACCACGATGGCGGGGTATGTCGTCACGCCTTCAAACACTTGCAGATCGCCAAAGTCCACCAGCGTTTGCAGTTCGGTATTTTTTGTCAACCAACCGCGCAGGTTTTGCCCGAAGCCTGCTTTAAAGAAGGTGCTGCTGGACACGTAGCCCATGCGACCGCCCGCCTTCAACAAGCGCACGCCTTGCTCAAAAAAGTAAACGTACAAATCGGCCACGCCGTCATACACCGCGTAACGTTTTTGGAAGTACGGCTTGAACTTGGAAATGGTTTCCTGCCGCACATACGGCGGGTTGCCAATCACTACATCGAAGCCGCCCTGCGCTACCACTTCTGGGAACGCTTCGCTCCAGTCAAAGCCTGTGTGCTCTGAATCTTTGCCAATCACGCTGTTGCCCACCTTGAGCGTGTGTCCCAAGTTCTCCAGCTTTTTGCCGCGCTTGGCGGTTTTTAGCCACAAACTGAGCATCGAAATCTCAATACTCTCGGCGTTCAAATCCACGCCGTACAAATTGCCCGTGAGGATGTCTTTGTCGGTGTCAAACAAATCGAACGTGCCCGTAATGCTTTGGACGGCTTCGTTGACCTCGTTATAGGCAGGCTCTAGCACCTCGAACGCCGCAATTAAAAATGCACCCGAGCCGCAGGCGGGATCACAAATTTTGAGCGAACGCAACTCGGTTAGCCAAGCTTGCCAGTACAGATATTCAGTGATGCGTTCCTCGCCACGAGCCATGCGCTTGTAGTCTTTCACCTCTTGTTTAGTTGGCTTTCGCCACTCGCCATCTACCTCGAAAGCCATACGGAACGTGGCTTGGCGCTCGGCCAGCAATTGCCCCACGGTCTGCTGAACAATAAAGCGCGTAATCAAATCGGGCGTGTAAACGATGCCATCGACTTTGCGTTTGCCGCTCACGCTCGTGGTCTTTAGCGTCACCTGTGCTTGCAACGCATCCAGCGTAAAGTTGCCCGCATCCGCCAAGGCTTGCAATTTCTCTAAGTCTTCAATCGACTGTTCAAAAATGTGCCCCAGCACCGTGACGGGAATGTCGGTATCGAAGTCGTATTTGCCCAGCGCCGCGAGCTGCTCGCACATGTCGTCGGGCAACTGCAAAGCGTCTAGCACGGCATCTGGCGCAAACAATCCGCCGTTGTAGGCACTAATCGCGGGGTCGTTGCTGCCCACGTCGATAAAGCGGAACATGGCTTTTAGGCTGTCCCAATGCGGTGTGGGATTAAAAGCGTTACGGGCTTTGATGACGGTCTCAAGCAGCCTCTCGGGCAAGAGTCCACGGTCTTCGCAAAACGCGACAAAGAGCACGCGGTCTAGGATTTTTTGTGCTAACGGAATGAACGCCGATGCTTCGCAGGCCATATCCCCATTGGCCTGCACGAGGGCAATAATGGTCTGCACGCGCAGCCGTTTGTAGTCGGCGTACAGGTCTTGCGTGATTTCGCGCTCGGTGATTTTTGTCTCATCCAGCAAGCTTTGTGCCGCACCCGAGAGCAAATTTTTAGCGCCAAGCAAAAGCACAAGGCGCTGATATTCGCGGGCATCGCTCGCCACATCCACCAAATCGAATCGCTCATACGCCTGCTTGCCGCGCCCCAGCACGTACACGCGCAACTCCAGCATATTGGAGACCACCATCACGCTTGCGCCCGCCGTGTCGTTGGCGTATTCCCACACCTGCGTCACAGGGCTTTTGTGACGGCCAGGCATGATGGCGTCCAAGTTGCGCGTATCGGGACCTTTCAGCTCCACGGGCGCAATCACGCTGACCGTATCGGCTGTGAACAGCCCAAGGTTCACATCGGCGGCGGCGCTGTGGTTAGGCGGACGCTCAGTCAGGATGGTGCAATCTGCGCCCGTACCGAACTGGGTATAGCCCAGCACCTTGATAAAGAGCGTGTCAATAAACGCGCCACGCAGATTGGTTTCAGAAAAATTGCCAATGCTTTTATCGCGAATCGTCTGCGCCCACGCTTGCAAAACGGTGGCGTGCTCAGGGGGAATAGAGATCGCACTGCCAAGCGCCTTGATGCGCTTGTCCCACACGCGAGCGTGAATCAGGGGTTGGTGGTGGAGGTGTTTTTGCACGGGTTATTTATCTTTTCGCTTATTTTTATTCTTCCCAAGTCCACGCGGATTAGGATTCGGAAACGGATTCAGCGGCAGCTCTGACCACGATGGCAAGCGCCAAGCCTTGCGGCGTATGGGACGCACGCTCATGACGCGCTTCCTAGCGGTTAAAAAATAAAGCCCGCCGTGCCCTGGCGATTGGCTACTTTCAACAGAATCCACCACCAAGCCCAGCTCGGCTAGCGAATCGAGCAAGCGCGTTTTACCGTAAATTTGGATGCCCTCTGGCAGGCGCTTCATCCCCAGCATGTGCGAGATGCCCCAAAAGCTCATCTTGTGAAAGCCCACAAACACGGCGCGGCCTTCGGGTACGAGCACACGCGCCACTTCGTCTAGCACCGCGTCGGGGTCGGAGTGCGCATCTAAGGTGAATGGCAAGGTCACGAGATCGAGCGTGGACTCAAAAAATGGTAGTGCGGAGGCGTTGGCAAAAAAAGTAGCACGTGTGTCGGAAGTGGCATCAGCCGCCACCCAGCGGTGTGCGATACGGCTATTGGCAAGGGTCTCTAGGCTGGAAGCCCCTAATTGCAAGGCATGGTAGCCAAAAATGTCTTGCACGGCATGGTGGTAGTGGGTAAGCGTCCAATCGCGCACAGCCAAGCCCACAGCGCTTGTGCCTGTTTGCTCTAGCCAAGGGTTTAGCGCGGGCGCAAGGCCAGGTGCTAAACCTATAATTTGTCCGCTCATGAACACCTTATCTTTACTAACAATCCCTGCCTTTGACGACAACTACCTGTGGCTCCTGCATAACGGCACCCGTGCTATTGTGGTGGATCCAGGTGATGCATCCCCTATACAAACCAAACTTGCAGAGTTGAATCTCAAGTTAGAGGCGATTCTAGTCACCCATCACCATGCCGACCATGTGGGCGGCGTGGATACGCTGCGCAATGCCACTGGTGCGCACGTCTATGGCCCTGCGTTCGAGGTGATTCCTGAGCCCGTGCAGCGCGTGGGCGCTGGCGAAACGATATCGGTATTGGGGATTGATTTCACGGTGATGGAAGTCCCTGGGCATACATCGGGACACATTGCCTACTTTCACAAGGGATCTGCCCTGCACCCTACCCCGCTGCTGTTTTGCGGTGACACGCTGTTCTCGGGTGGCTGTGGGCGGTTGTTTGAAGGCACGCCTGCGCAAATGCTGATATCACTGACGTCGTTAGCGACGCTGCCAGAGGAAACGATTGTTTGCTGCGCGCACGAATACACGTTGTCCAACCTCAAATTCGCTATGGCCGTGGACGGTGCAAATACCGACCTCATCGCTTACGAGGCGCATTGCCAAGCGCTGCGCAAAGTGGGCACCCCGACCATTCCTAGCCGCATCGGTATTGAAAAAAAGATCAATCCGTTTTTGCGTAGCCATACCGCTGGCGTGACGGCTTCCGTTCAACAATTTAACCCTAGCGCTCATTCAGCGACTGACATTTTTGCCGCACTGCGCGAGTGGAAGAATAACTTTTGATGAAGACTAGCTTTCTTGCTTGGCTGACAACCCTCAGCCTGATTTGCACACCCGCTGTCATGGCACAAGGGCCAGAAGCCACGCCAGCATTGCCCCCTGTGAGGGACGCGTCGCCAACCCTTACGCCACTTGGCTTGGCAGAGCAAGCCCCTGCCGCATCTCTCAAAACGCCAAAAGCACTCAAGGATGATTTGTGGGAACGCATCCGCCGTGGTTTTGCGATGCCCAATTTGGAAAACGAATTCGTCACCAACCGCGAGCAGTGGTACGTGACGCGCCCTGACTACATCGCCCGCATGACCGAGCGCTCCAAAAAATACCTTTATCACGTGGTCGAAGAGTTAGAGGCGCGCAAAATGCCGACCGAGCTGGCACTTTTGCCTTTTATTGAAAGTGCCTTTAACCCCCAAGCGGTCTCGACAGCCAAGGCTGCAGGCATGTGGCAGTTCATCCCCAGCACGGGCAAGTATTACGACTTGAAGCAAAACACGTTTCGCGACGACAGGCGCGATGTCCAAGCCTCCACCCGCGCTGCGCTCGACTATCTGCAAAAGCTTTACGGCATGTTTGGCGATTGGCAATTGGCGCTAGCGGCCTATAACTGGGGCGAAGGCAGCGTGGGCCGTGCGATTGCCAAAAATCAAAAGCTGGGACTGCCCACCACGTATTCGGACTTGAAGATGCCCAACGAGACGCGCTATTACGTGCCCAAGCTGCAAGCCGTGAAGAACATCGTCTCCAATCCCGAGCAATTCAACGCTGTGCTGGGCGACATTGACAATCACCCCTACTTTCAATCCGTTCCCATTACCCGCGACATGGATGTTGAGCTAGCAGCCAAGCTAGCCGATGTGCCACTGGCGGACTTTAAAGCCTTAAATCCCTCCCTTTCTCGCCCTGTGATCTTGGCGGCTGGCACACCGCAATTGCTCATGCCGTGGGGGAACGCCGAAGCGTTTAATGCAAACTTGAATAACTACTCGGGGCAATTAGCCAGTTGGACAGCGTGGGTGTTACCCGCCGCATTAAAGCCCCAAGATGCAGCCAAACGCGTCGGCATGAGTGAATCGATGCTGCGTGAGGTCAATGGCATTTCGCTCAAAGCAGGAACGATTAAAGCGGGATCGACTTTGCTGGTTCCACGTTCTGCCCAAAAAACCGACGACGTGACCGCGCATGTTGCGGATAACGGGCAACTCACGATGCTCACGCCTAAACCCAAGGCTAAACCCAAAGCCAGCTCAAAAGGCAAAGCACGTGGCAAGGCAATCACACCCACCAAAAGGAAAACAAATGCTCAAAAATAAAATAGCACTCGTCACGGGCTCCACCAGCGGCATCGGTCTTGGCATTGCCAAAGAGCTCGCTAAACAAGGCGCCAGCATCATCTTGAATGGGTTTGGTGAATACGCCGCTGTCAAAGCTGAAATTGAAGCGCTAGGGGTCAAAGTAGGCTACCACGGCGCAGACATGAGCAAACCCGCTGACATCGAAGCCATGATGGCATATGCGACCACCGAATTCGGCGGCGTGGACATTTTGGTGAACAACGCAGGCATTCAGCACGTCTCTCCCATCGAGAGCTTTCCAACTGATCGCTGGGATGCAGTCATCGCCATCAACTTGACCTCCGCTTTTCACACCACGCGTTTGGCGATTCCGTCGATGCGGGCTAAAAACTGGGGACGCATCATCAATATCGCTTCGGCGCATGGCTTAGTGGCATCCGCCAACAAAACCGCGTATGTGGCAGCGAAGCACGGTATTGTGGGCTTGACTAAATCGGTGGCGCTAGAAGTGGCGACTACGGGCATCACCGTCAACGCTATTTGTCCAGGCTGGGTGCTGACCCCGCTGGTTCAAGCGCAGATCGATACGCGTGCTGCCAACGGCAAGATCACAGTGGGACAAGCGACGAAAGAATTACTCGGCGAGAAAGAGCCCTCACTGCAATTCACCACCACCGAACAATTGGGAGGCATGGCTGTCTTTATGTGTTCCCCTGCTGCGGACAACGTGCGCGGCGTGGCTTGGGCAAACGACGGCGGCTGGACGGCGCAATAAATTAACGACGACAAAAAACATGACACATCAAAAAATTCTCATCCTCGATTTCGGCTCCCAAGTCACCCAACTCATTGCTCGCCGCGTGCGCGAAGCCCATGTTTATTGCGAAGTCCACCCTTGCGATGTCAGCGCTGAGTGGCTCAAAAATTACGCCGCAGATGGTAATTTGAAGGGCATCATCCTCTCTGGCTCGCACGCCAGCGTGTACGAAGTGGACGACCGCGCACCTGACGGCACGTTTGACCTCGGCATCCCCGTTCTGGGCATTTGCTACGGCATGCAAACCATGGCGCAGCAACTGGGCGGCAAGGTAGAAGCTGGCAAAACACGTGAATTTGGCTATGCCGAAGTGCGGGCGCGTGGCCATACTGAGTTTTTAAAGGACATCTCCGACTTCACCACCGCAGACGGCCACGGCATGCTGAAAGTGTGGATGAGCCACGGCGACAAAGTGACCGAGCTACCGCCAGGCTTCAAACTGATGGCCAGCACCGATGCCTGCCCCATTGCAGGCATGGCGGACGAGGCGCGCAAGTTTTACGCCGTGCAATTCCACC
>JANPAY010000107.1:0-2514 GCA_031430155.1 Comamonadaceae bacterium | reverse complement strand
CCGCCAATGCCTGCCAGAACGCCTTCTCGCATGGTGCGCTTGGCTAGGGGCTTGATACGCTCGATCAGCGCGTCGCCAGCCACGATGTCAACGCCAGCGTCTTTGTAGTGAATCGGGGTGGTGGCTGCGGGGGTAGAAGTCATGGCGCGAGTCTATAAAATGAAGCTCTCATTTTAAGTGATAAACCAAACTATGCCGCAAGCCTTATCTGATAAGCCTCTCCAGCCATCATGGCGCGCAAGCCTTATTTGGCTTGGCCTAGCGGTTATCGCTTGGTTAATTTTGAAATTACTCGCACCCGTGCTTACGCCCTTTGTGATTGCGCTGGTACTGGCTTATTCCCTCGCGCCTGTGGTGCAAATGCTCCATCGCGCGACTAAACGTCGCTTGCCGCACTGGTTGGTCGTCGTCGTCGTTGAGCTGGGATTCATCACCATCGCTTTGGCGGTGTTACTGCTCATCGTCCCCATTTTGGGTAAGGAGCTGCCGCTGTTGCAAGCGCAGTTGCCACGCCTTGCCGAGCGCTTAAATACATCGCTATCGCCGCTGCTGGCAAGCCTCGGGCTGAAGTACAGCCTAGATCCTGCCAGCGTTAAAAGCTTTGTCGTCACTTACCTAGAGGCCAACGCCAGTGACATTTGGACAAGCGTGCTGCCATCACTAAAACTGGGCGGCGGCGTTTTGTTCACGCTGCTTGGACTCATCGTTTTAGTGCCTGTCGTACTCTTTTATTTACTGAGCGACTGGACGAACATGCTCAAAAGGGTGGAGGGCTGGATTCCACCCGCCAAGTTACCTGTCGTTAAAAGTTTTATCGGAGAAGCAGATGGCGTGCTCGGGCAATACATGCGCGGACAGTTACTCGTGATGCTCATCTTGGCCGTTTTTTATAGCGCAGGATTGGCGCTGTGGGGGCTCGATTTGGCGCTGCCCATTGGCGTATTCACAGGGCTCGCGATGTGTATTCCGTATATTGGCTTTGGCATTGGACTCATTTTGGCGCTCTTGGCAGGCGTGCTGCAGTTCGACCTTGCACAGACCGCTTTGATGCTGGCGACCGTGTACGGCACGGGGCAGGTGCTAGAAGGTTTCTTTCTCACGCCGCGCTTGGTGGGAGAGCGCATCGGCCTGCATCCACTTGCGGTTATTTTTGCGCTTTTGGCTTTTGGTCAGCTGTTTGGTTTTATTGGCGTGCTGGTGGCATTGCCCGCTAGTGCCGTGCTCTTGGTAGCGCTGCGTCGCTTGAAATCGCGTTATCTTGCGTCCAAGTTGTATCAGGCGTAGGCGAGACAATTAGATGCAGCAATTCACCTTAGATGTCGCCGTTGACATCAGTCCGTCGCTTGAGAATTTTTTGCAAACAGGTAACGAAGCCGCGCATCAGCACCTGCGGCTCTGGTTAGATGCCAAGCAACGCTCGCCTGTGCCCATTTATCTTTGGGGTGAATCTGGCACGGGTAAAACCCATTTGTTGCATGCCCTAGAGCGCGGTCTGCAAGAGCGAGGCGAACCGTTTGGCCGCATGACGGCTGATATGCAAGAGCCGCCCAGCTTCAATCCTGCGTGGCGCACGGTGCTGATGGACGACGTGCATCGCTACAACTCCATCCAACAGCACGCCGCCTTCAATTGGTTTGTCAATAGTGCCACCGTAGGCTGCTCGGTCGTGGCAACGGGGAACAGCGCGCCGGCGACACTCCTTCTGCGTGATGACCTCAGATCCCGCCTAGGGTGGGGCGACATCTTTGCGCTGCAAGCCTTATCGGACGTGGCCCAGCGCGAAGTTCTCAAGCAAAGCGCCCACGCACGTGGCCTGCACCTTGGCGACGACGTGCTGGATTACATGAGCACACGCTTTACGCGTGACCTGGGCAATTTGATGCAATGGCTAGACAAGCTCGATCAATATGCGCTGCAAACCAAACGGGCGATTACGGTGCCGCTGCTCAAAGATATGCTGATGAACGTGAGTCTTGAATAGCTCGCTAGTTCCGAGTACCAGCTGCAACCAACATATTGACCATCGCTGTATAGCCACGTTGCTTGGCCAGTTGCAAAGGAGTCAGCCCCTGACCATCCTTGAGTTGCAAATTAGCACCTGCATCAATTAATGCCTTTAGCGTGGCCTGATGTCTCGCACCGCCATTCCCTAGAACGATGGATTCAATAACAGCCGTCCAATGAAGATTGTTGACATGATCTAACGGCGCACCAACCGCAATCAATTGGCGAACGACACCATCGTGACCCAAATGTGCGGCAGCAATCAATGCCGTACCGTCGTAGCGACTGGTGATTTGTTTGGCGCTTGCGCCTAGAGAGAGCAGGGTGCGAAGTGTTGTTTCATCATCGGCGACGGAGGCAATCGTGACAGCATCGTAGCGGTCGTTCTCAAGTAAATTGATATCAGCGCCAGCTTCGACCAATGCGCGAATAGCGCCCGCCTGCTTGGCAAACGTGGCGACATGCAAAGCAGTACGGCCATAGCCGTCGCGAACGTTTAGGGCAGCCCGT
>JANPAY010000106.1:0-2119 GCA_031430155.1 Comamonadaceae bacterium | reverse complement strand
ACGGCGAGTGCATACGCACCGTGAAGTTGCGAGAGCGCACTTTGCACGGCTACCAAGATATCACCCGCATAGAGCGAGTCAATCAAGTGCGCAATGACCTCGGTATCGGTTTGGCTGACGAACGCATAGCCCTTTTTTTGCAAAACCTCGCGCAGCGCGTCGTGGTTCTCAATGATGCCGTTGTGGACGAGGGCAATACGTGGTACTGCGTTTGCCGCGTCTTCATTTTTCCCGTGGCTGAAGTGCGGATGCGCGTTGTGCACCGCAGGCGCCCCGTGCGTTGCCCAGCGCGTATGGGCAATGCCCATATGGGCATCCAAACCGCCTTGGGCTTCCAGCTCCGCCACGCGTGAGGTGCTGCGGGCGCGTTTTAGCGCTGTACCTGTGTGCACTGCCACGCCGCAGGAGTCGTAGCCACGATATTCAAGCCGCTTTAAGCCCTCAATCAAAACAGGAACAATGTTTTTCGTACTGATAGCGCCAACAATGCCGCACATAAGCGTCTCCTAAAGATATGAATGTTTGCGATAGTAAGTAGTTTGAAAAATAATAATTAGTCTAAATTTAATAAAAATTGAAATTTAATTTCTAAAAATATAGATAATAGACTTTTATTTCATAAATATATAAAATATGAATAATTTAGACGAATTTGACGTGCGTATTTTGCAGGAGTTGCAAAAAAGTAGCGCTATTTCAAACCAAGATTTAGCTAGTTTGGTTCATATTTCACCGCCGACCTGCCTAAGGCGCGTCAAGCGCCTCAAGGACGCGGGTTATATTGAGAGCGAGGTGGCGATCTTGAGTGCGGATAAGCTCGCGTCCATCACGGGTTATGGCTTGACGGCGCTGGTGGAGGTCACGCTGGATGTGCAAAACGCACAAAGCTTCGATGCATTTGAACGCCGCGCGTGCGATGAGCCTGCCGTTCAGCAGTGTTACCGCGTCAGTCCTGGTCCCGACTTCATGCTTGTGATCTATTGCACCGACATGCCTGCGTATCTTGCGCTGTCGCAAACGCTATTTGCGCAAGATGCGAATGTTCGTAATGCCAGAGCCTTCTTTAGTGTGAAACGCGCGAAATTTACAACTAGTATTCCGCTTAGGCAAACTGAGTCGCTACTTATTTCGTCCGCTCAACTAGCCAAGCGATGATGTCTGCCGCAATCTGATCGCGCTCAGGCTCATTGAGCATATCGTGGTACACGCCAGGGTAGGTTTTTAAGGTCTTGTCTGTGCTAGCCACGGCCTGAACGAACGCCTGGCTTCCTTCAATCGGATTCACGCTATCTGCTGTGCCATACATCACCAATAGCGGCAGCTTCATCTGACCCATACGTTGCTCTACATCTGCGATTGCCTTGAGCGTCGCGGCGGCGGTCGCTGCAGGTAGTTTGTCGCGGCTAATTAGAGGATCGCTGGCCAAGGCAGCCATCACGCTCTTATCTTTCGAGAATTCACTGTCGTCGACTTGGACAACCTTCAAGCCTGGGGCAATCGATGCAACGATTTGCGCTAGGGCAGCGCTGAAGCCTGAAACGCTGTGAGGCCGTTTCAATGCTGCACCGCTCAAAATAACACCACTCAATTTATCCGCGTGTTCTAGTGAGTAGTTAGCCGTAATCAAGCCACCCAGACTATGCCCGTAGACATAGAGAGGCGCTTTAGGGTAGCGCTGCTTGGCTTCAGTCACGATCATGTCGGTGTCCGCCACCATGCGGGCCATAGAGTCAAAACGCTGCCGTTCGCCACCCGAGTGGGCATGCCCGCGTAGATCTTGCGCAAATACAGCAAAACCTTGTTTCGTGAGTTGCTCAGCAAAGCGCTGATAACGAGCGGCGTAATCCCGAATGCCATGCGTAATCACCACCACACCACGCACAGGCATCTGCGTGGGTTGCCAAGCAAACGAGCGCAAGCACAACCCATCACTGGCCAACATGGTTTTTGAGGTGAACGTCGTCGTGCGGATGCTGGGGTTGATGTCGGCACAGTCGTTAGAGGCCTGCGCAGCGCTCGCCAGCGCAAGCGCGGCGGTAGCAGTTAAAGATATTTTGAGTATGGAATGCAGACCAGCTTTAAATAGATTTTTCATCGCATGAGTTCCTTGAGTTGATTG
>JANPAY010000105.1:0-3630 GCA_031430155.1 Comamonadaceae bacterium | reverse complement strand
TATGAAAACCGTCAACGCCCTCCATCGGGGGCTTGAAGTGCTGGTCGCTATCGACAGCAGTTCAGCCGCCACTCTGACCGAGCTCTATCGGCAAACGGGTATTCCAAAAGCCTCACTACAGCGCATTTTGAAAACCTTGCGAGAGTCGGGATGGATCGGGCGGAACGAACTGGAGTCCCGATATGTTCGCTCAGCAGCGCCTGGAATGCGTGACTCTCACATGAATTGGCAAGCACAGATATCTTCGCTAGCAGCACCCTTGCGTTCAGCATTGCAGCGCCGTATACCGTGGCCGCTGGACATCGCCGTGCGTGACGGCAGTTGTATGTTGATATTGGATGCCCACCGCCCATCCAATGGACTGTCTGTTAATTACCGCGTTTTAGGCTTTCGCCCACATATGCTGATTTCATCGCTCGGGCGCTGCTATTTGGCGCATTGCCCTGATCGCGAGAGGCAATCCATCATCACAACACTGGCTCGATCAACTAGACCGTTTGACCAATTGGCCAAAGAACCTGATGCACTCACGCGTCTAATCGCCGACGCGCGTCGCCAAGGTTTTGCAACACGCATACAGTCTGCAATCGATAACGACTCTCCAGAAAACTTTGGAGCTATAGCTGTGCCGATTTTTAGCGATGACAAGCTCGTTGCTTGCTTGAGTTGTTCGTGGTTACTAGGCGTTACCCCCGAAGTGAATATCGTGAACACCTATCTTGCCAACCTACGGATGACAGCAGAAGCAATTGGCCGACGCCTTGCATCGGCATGCGTTGGCGCACCGCCTGCGTAGATCACATAATTAGATTCATATAAGAACTACACATATTGATGTTTGAATTTCAACGGTAGTCAACTAAGCTCTTGTTTAGGTTTTAAGCCAACAGCTGCTTCAAATTCACAGCCGCAGGCCCAGCGTTCATGCCGTAACGGCGCAACAAATTAACTCGATTCACGTCTTTGGGATCGATGCTCATTGCCAAAGCACCAAAACCTTCTAAGCGAGACGCGGCATTCCACGCAGGCAATCCCTCATACTTCGACCAAACATATTGGTTACGCAAATTAGCACTGTGCATCTTTAGCCAATCGATAGGCTTGTCGGGTAATGGGACCACGCCGCATATCTTATTTTTTTCTTCGATTGCCTCAAAATTCGATTCAATATGTGCAATAAATGCCGTACTAAAAGTTGGCTGAAAAGTCCTCACAAATTGAGGCGTGATCTTGTTTCCCTGAAAAATAGGAAAGCTAGCAAGACCGCTCAACTGCTGAAGCGAATTGGATGAACAATCAACATAGAGACGACTAGCTTCGCTTGGAACACTACCTTTTTCGAGCACAATTTGGTTTTCTTCAATTCGCACAATGCGCCCCATGCGAACCACGTTTTTAATTTTGGAGAGCAGCTCAAGCTCAGGTTTTGACATGAGCGCACCGTGGAACATAGAAGGTTCTACTGACTTGTCTAAACGAAGCCAAACACCCGCCGCTTCTAATTTTGCAAACACTTCTTCGCTAGAAGATGCGCCCGCAATAATCTCCATTTGATTAGCAAAGGAGCCAAAGGATGCTTCAAAAAAGTCTAAGCCAGGTTGCACGTTGGCGCGGTTTAAAAACCACGCGTCACGCGGCATGATCCACGTAATGTGATCTGGATTTGTTCCGTTTTCAAGCAGCCACAGGCAAGCATCTACACCCGTTTTACCTGCACCAATCACGACAAAACCTGTTGGGGCAGTTGTCAATTGCCACAGACGAGGTAAAGCGTTCAGAGGCACACATTGCACTCCTTCCGCTATTTCATATTTGGGTGGATGCGTGGACGGCACGCTGGTATTAAAGAATGTGGTGTCCACGATTTTTTTAGTGAACGTAACCTCTGTCTCCTCGCCCGACATAACCGAACGGAAACGATGCTCGCCAAGCCAATCACCAACATAGTCCGACATAGGGAAATACTGAACACGACCCGAGTCCACAAACTTTTGCATCAGCTGCCCGTAATAGCTCACAAGTTCACTGTTTGTTGCACGCTCATACATCCCCACATTCAAACCTGTTTGGTCTCTTTTGTTGGAACCAAGCGGCATGGAGTTCACCCCGTAATACGCCGAGGGCTGATGCAAGCGCACAAACGGATAAGCATCGTTCCAATGCCCACCCGGGCAGTGGTGCCTGTCAACAATAACCATGCGGGCATTGGTTTCGTGGAAGATCACGTCAGCAAACGCCATGCCTGTAGCACCGCTGCCAACTATTAAGTAATCCGTAGATAAGTCTGTATTCATTTTTGGATATCTCCTAGGTTCCAACCATCAACATTCACGGCGTAGCGCGTGCCCTTGCCGACACCCGTCACCACCAATAAGCCCCAAGCCTGCAACTGCGTGAGATCGCGGGTCGCAGTCGGTTTAGACGTGCTGTTGATTTTGCTGCATTTCTCGGTCGTCATGCCTCCCAAGAAACCCCCATCACCAGCCTCCAGCAGTCGCGCCAATATCTTGCGCTGACGTGCATTTAATTCATGCTCGTTGGCACGCTGCCAAAACGCCGCCTTTTGCATCGCAACACGCACGACAGTTTGCGACCGCACACAACCAGCGGTAAAGCTTTGAACAAACCACAATACCCAAGGTGTCACGTCCAAACCGCCGCACTGCGCTGCATTCAGTGCGTCGTAATACTCGCTGCGGGACTCCAGTAACTGCTTCGAGAGTCCGAATACCCGCACAGCAGCGCCCACGTCCTGCGCCAGTGCAAGATCCGCAATCGCACGCCCCACCCTTCCGTTACCGTCTTCAAATGGATGAATGGTTTCAAACCACAAATGCGCGATAGCCGCGCGAACAAGGCCACTCATACCCTGCGAAGAAAGTGCAGCGTTAAACCACGACAAAAATACCGTCATTTCATGCTGCACATCAATGGACGCAGGCGCTTGGTAATGCACCACTTCTTGCCCTTGCCGACCGCTCACAATTTGCATGTCGTCCGCGTGCGTGCGATAACGCCCTACGGCAACGCGCCGAATACCCGCCAGTCCATCAACGGTGCTGCCCGCGAACAGTGCAGCTTGCCAACGGCAGAGCCTGTCGTGCGTGAGCGGCATTTGGTAATTGCGACTCGCGTCTTCCATGAGTTCGACCAGTCCATCCACATCGCGATCACGCGTCAACAGATCAGACAAGCCTAAGTGCCGCGCCACAGACGAGCGAACCGAGTCCACGTTTAATACCTCACCCTCAATTGCCGCTGTTGCCAGCGTGTCCTGCACCCACAGTTCGCGGCTAATGTCCTGCATGTGCGCAAGGCCAATCGCCTCCAATTGCCCAAGAAGTCGCCCTTGTTCTAGCTTGGCAGCATTCAACGCATCAGCCAATACGGATGCATCAACCGTGAACGCAGGCCAGTTGGCTTGTTGCCAGATGTAACGGGGTTGACTAGGCGAGAAGTTTGTACTCATGATTCGTATTCTAACAAATGCGCATCATTTTTTGATTCGTATTTTTGAGAATATAGATCATCGACAATAAAACCATGCAACCACTCATCCGCGCCGCATTACTAACCGCTCTTGTATTTAGCGCTGTGTCGGCTTGTACCGAGCCGCCCAGTTGGCAAAAA
>JANPAY010000104.1:0-1726 GCA_031430155.1 Comamonadaceae bacterium | reverse complement strand
TTCAATCTGGCATCGCCTAAACAGATTGGCGAAATCTTCTTTGAAAAATTGGGCTTACCCATTGTCAAAAAGACCGCAACGGGCGCACCCAGTACCGATGAAGAGGTGCTTGAGAAGCTGGCACTCGACTATCCGCTGCCTGCTAAGTTGCTGGAGTTTCGTGGCCTCTCCAAGCTCAAAGGTACATACACCGACAAGCTAGCGCAGCTTGCGAACCCACGTACGGGAAGAGTCCACACGCACTATGGCCAAGCGATTGCGGTGACAGGGCGCTTGTCAAGCACCGATCCTAATTTGCAGAATATCCCTGTGCGCACGACGGAGGGACGCATGGTGCGCGAAGCGTTTATAGCCGCGAGCGGTAATCAAATTGCCAGCGCCGACTATTCGCAAATCGAGCTGCGCATCATGGCGCATTTAAGTGGCGACGAGAGTTTGCTGGCTGCGTTTCATGGTGGACTCGATGTCCACAAAGCCACTGCGGCTGAGGTGTTTGGCGTAGAGGTGGATGCGGTGAGTAGCGAGCAGCGACGCTATGCCAAGGTGATTAACTTTGGACTGATTTACGGCATGAGCAGCTTCGGGTTAGCGCGAAATCTAGGCATCGAGACCAAGGCTGCTGCTGCGTATATCGACCGCTATTTCCAGCGTTACCCAGGCGTCAAGCGCTATATGGACGAGACACGGGCGCAGGCAAAAGCCCAAGGCTACGTCGAGACCGTCATGGGACGTCGTTTGTACTTGCCAGAAATCAACTCCCCGAATGGCCCACGCAGAGCAGGTGCAGAACGCGCTGCCATCAACGCGCCCATGCAGGGTACGGCGGCGGACCTGATTAAGCTGGCGATGTGCGAGGTGCAGCGGGTGCTGGATGCGCAAGCACGAGCCACAAAACTCATCATGCAGGTTCATGATGAATTGGTGTTTGAAGTGCCAACCAGCGAGATCGAATGGCTTAAAGTGGAAATCCCGCGCATCATGGCAGGTGTCGCGCAGTTGAAAGTACCACTGCTCGCTGAGATGGGGGTCGGTAAGAATTGGGACGAAGCACACTAGTGTGCTGGGGTTCAAACTCACTAATTTTTAGGAGATCAACATGCAACTGCTAAGTCGTACATTAACCATCATCGCCTTGCAGGCCTTATCCAGTTTGGCCTGCACGATTGCCATTGCACAAACGGCCGCGACTGATTGGCCCAAAACCAAGCCCGTCAGCATCGTGGTCGGCTTTGCTGCTGGTGCGTTTACCGACAATGTGGCGCGCATCGTGGCGCAAAAATTGGGCGAGACAACGGGCGGCACGTTTGTGGTCGACAACAAGGCAGGCGCAGGCGGCAATATCGCCACTGGCATTGTGAAACGCGCGCCTGCAGATGGCTACACCATCCTCGTGCACAGCGTCGCTTATGCCGTCAATCCGTCGCTGTACGCGAATGCGGGCTACGACGCGCTCAAAGACTTTGCGCCGTTAGCGCTAGGTCCGCGCACACCGAACATCATCACGGTCAATCCTGCGACACCTGCGAAAGATTTGAAAGAGCTGATCGAGCTGGCTAAGCGAGAGAAGCTCAGCTACGCGTCTTCGGGCATTGGCACCACCACGCATTTGTCGATTGAGCGCCTCAAAGTTGCCGCCAAAGTGGACATCACGCATGTGCCGTATCAGCCCGCCGCAGCTATCAATGCGGTAGTGGCGGGGCACACACCGATGTCATCGACCTCTATG